>NZ_FXAS01000067.1:0-9029 GCF_900177785.1 Cedecea sp. NFIX57
CTTGACAGAAATCATACGGCGAACGGGGAAATATCTCCGGTACGCTATGAACAGATGTCTGATAAAAAAGTGTCCTGATTAACTTGACCAGAACAGCTTTCCACTGCCGGTGCAGCTCGGACTCCAGCGCCTTTAGCTGCGTTTTAATCGGCTTCTGCAGAAAAGGGATGTTCATTTCAGCCAGCACCGCGGCCTGTACCCCTTCCGGGACCAGTTCATCAGAAAGATGGCGGTGCCGGAGGCTGTCGTTGAGGTGGAATTCCCCTGCCTGAAAACGCTTTCTTATCTGCCGATAGACCCAGAATTCATAGCGCCCGGCATTCAGACCTGCGGGCTCACCGTCCTCACCGAACTCAAGAAGGTATTGGCGCAACCGCAAGGGTAACGTCTCCGGCGGGCATTCCGCCAGCGGCCGCTGTGAAAGCGTCTGTTTTTTGCTGAACACCATTCTGAGCCAGCTCAGCGCCTCCGCCCACGGGCTGTCCTGGACCACACTGGTGAGGTCAAGTGACAAATATAATGGCCGCAGGTGACGCCGGATTAACGCTGTCATACCGTCAACAGCCTGCCACTGCAGCGACAGTTTGCTGATAGGTTTCACACTCATGCGTTGTGCGGTAGTTTTCAGCGTCTCCCGGGGCATGATTTTCCAGGCGCGACGGCGGACTTCGCCAAAGGTGGTGGGGTCCGGAACGCTGTCGTCAACGTAAAGCGACAGCAGACGTCCAATTTTAGAGGTTTCTCGCCGGTGTTTTTCCTGTACGTCAGCCATAAGCTGTTTAGCCACGCTACGGCTCTCATCCTCAAGCTGTTTCATATGGAAAAACATCGCATCCACCAGGTTGTCGCTGAACTGGCGATAGCGGATCCAGGCATAACACAGCAGATAAAGGTGGGTTTGCTCCTGCTTCAGATTGCGGAGATCGTAAACGGTGTAGAAATTTGCCAGGCTGGCATAGTGCAGCAGATTTTGTTGGGAAATATTCAGTGCAGGCAGGATGTCGCAGGCTTTATGATGCAGCGGCTCCAGGATTGCCCGTTTTTCCCTTTCATGAACCATCTGTCGCCAGCCAAAGTCACGCGCATCTTGCCTGAGGATCGCGAGCCGGGAAAGCGTATCATCGCGCTCAATCAGCTTGTCCAGATCGGCAATGGTGGCGTCATCAAGCCGCTCCGTCAGAATACGCCCCAGCCGCTGCCTTTCATCAGAAAGAACCCGGCTCACCAGCTCCTGAAGCGTGGTATAACCGGGCCGGATAATTTTATGCTCGTTGAGCCAGATAATCAGCTCTGTGGCAACAAAACCGGGGGTTACATCCCGGTGGACAATGTGGGCGGCCTGCTGTTCAAGCTGTGAAGACAGCGAAGATGACCACGGGCGGTAACCAAACAGTGCGCATATTTTTTCGCGCTGAGCATAGAGTTCGTGCTTAGTGAGAGGCTGATCCTGAAGTGACTTACCCTGGAAATAACGGCTCAGAACAAAGTTGCTGTCGTCCTTAACATCATTCCATCCGAAGCGGAAAAACAAGTGCTTGGCTTTAAAGTAAGCGATCTGAAGGATGCAATAAATTTGAGCATGAAGCCCCTGACGACTACAGGCCAGCGCCAGTTCAGATTCATCCATAGCCAGGAATTCCAGCCGCTGTGCATCATCGAAATCAGGAAGGCCATACAGTGCTTCCTGCTCGGCACGATTTAAAACCGCCAGCCGTTCACTTTTGCCTGTCGCTTTGCCACGCGTTGTCATCCTGACCCCGATTAATCATGTCCGTAAGAGGATCGCTCAGCGGACGGTAAAAATTAAATTTGTACTTCAGAGAAAATCACGGCTGACGTTGTCTCATATAACTGGTACGGTATCAATCTCTTTCATGGCCCCTTAAACGTACACTTATGACTGAAATACGCATTGGCTATGCCCGGTGCTCCACTGACAAACAGGATTTGACCGCTCAGCAGGAAGCGCTGGTGAAACTCGGGGTCTCCCCGGCCCGGATTTACCTTGATAAGGGGCTGACGGGGTCAAACCGGCAAAGACCCGGCCTGGACCAGGCGCTGGCAGCTGTTCGTAGTGGTGACACATTCGTCGTCCCCAGGCTTGACCGTCTGGCGCGGTCAGTGCCTGACGCCCGTGAGATAGCGGATGCGTTACAGGCCCGGGGGGTGAAGCTGGCGCTGGGTACCAGCATCTATGACCCCGTAGACCCGAAGGGGAAAATGTTCTTCAATGTGCTGGCGACCTTTGCTGAGTTTGAAGGCGATCTGATACGCCTGCGCACCCGGGAAGGCATGGCTATTGCGCGCGCAAAGGGAAAATTACGGGGAAAACAGCCGAAACTGTCTGATAAACAACAAAAAGAACTGTACCGGATGCGTGAAACCGGGCAGTACTCGATTAGCGATCTTGCTGAGTTATTTTCAGTTTCACGACCAACGGTTTATCGGACACTGTCACGTAATCATAAGGAATGAATATGCGGATCCCGGAACAGGTCATCCTGTCAGCCTTGCAAAAAGGCGCTTGCATCAAAACCTTTTACCGGACATCGGCCCGGGCTACGGGCTCAGCTGTCCGCCGAATACCGGACGGATATGTACTGGAATCGCCAGGTGAGCGGAATGAGGTCATTCTGAGCCATGCCGATTTTCAGTCGGTGGAAAAACGCCTCGCAGAAACAGAAACCTGGGAGCAGAGCGTGGGGATCACACTGTTTGGTGGCAGTACCTGGACGCTTCGCCCCGATACTGGTGATGAATAAACTGAAGGGATACCGGACTGATTAGTATGAAAAAACCATCACGAGGAAACACCGGTCAGGTCATTAATCTTGCTGAATTAATTGATGATATGGCTGAAGAGAAGCTGATAGCACTCCATAATATTATTGTTAATCGCCTTAATATGTTACATCGCCAGCGAACCCGGCAAAGTATGGAGGATTTTCGGCCCGGAGATGTGGTCAGCTTCCGGGCTGAAGACGGGCAAACAGTGACGGGGGTTCTGGTCCGACTGAATAAAAAAACGGTGACAGTTCATACCGGGAGCGGTGCGCGCTGGAATGTTGCGCCACAGCTGTTGACCAGGATTAAACGCCAGTTGGGCTCCGAAAATCTGCCAGATAACACTGTCGAAAAAAAGCTTCATTAAGATTCATGGCCACAAACTCGGGGATAAAAATGATCGACCTGACAGCAGAACAGCGGCAATTAGCGAAAATAGTTCATGACTACACCAGCCAGTTTCCTCTGACAGAGGATGGTGATGCACAATTATTGCAGGGATGTTATGACTACATGGAGGCATTTAAACGGGTGATGGACAGCACATCAAAAGTGCAGATGGACTACATCTGCCTGCAATATCCTGGATATTTTCGTTTTGCGAAATGGATGGAGCGACTTGCTCAGGGTATTGCTGATGGTGTTATCGAGGTTCCAAAAGAGCACTAAAAATAGTAGGTCGGAAATTTCGGCGGTTCCGGCGTAGAACCCCTTCATGTGTGCCTCCGTTTGCCAGCAGACTGTCGGCTGTGGCGCGCAGCCAGGCATAGAGCGCGTGGCCGTCGATATCCAGCCCTGCATCCAGCTGTATGCTGCGTTCATTGATTTCGCCGTCACTGGCGCGTATTGCCCTCAACAGCGTGCCCAGCGTACCGGAAGGCTTCTCAATCACCACCCGCTCTTCATGTTCTGCAAACTGGTTCAGCGTGAGGTCGATATACCAGTCGTCCAGCCTCACAATCACATGAGATTCAATGGTTGATTTTTCGTTCTCCCGAAAATCTGTCGTCGTCTGCATATGGATAATCACCGGCTTCAGGGCCGGGTCGCTGTCCTGCAGGTACTGAGCCAGAAAGTTGCTGGCCAGGTCGCAGCAGCCGTGCGGGAAGGCATTCAGCTCCTCCCAGCGGCCCATCCCGAAGCATTCATGGGGCCGGGTATCGGCGGCCAGCACCAGGGCGTTGTGAAACGCATGGATACGTTGTCTGATGAGGTGATTCATTTCTTCACCTTCCCCTCGCCGCGAGCCAGCGCCAGCAGCTCGGCCTGCAGCGCTTTTTCCCCGGCGCGCAGGGTGTTCACTTCCTCCCGGCTCTCCTTCAACTGGGTGGCCAGGTGCTCATTGTTCGTTTGCTGACGCACCACCTCCTCCCGCAGGGAAATCATCCGCTCCTGCAGCCCCAGCGCCTGCTGCAGCAGGCGGTCGCGTTCGGCCTGCACTTCACGCAGCACTGCCAGCTCGGTTTCCAGCTCCGCCACCCGCGCCTGGGCGGTGTCGCGCTCGAGATCAGCCTGTTCAATGTCGGCGTCGGCCTGCTCACGCGCGTCGCGCGCCCCGGCTTCCGCCTGTTTCACCGCCGTCTGCCACAGCAGGGTCAGCTGCCCGGTCAGCAGCTGCGCGAGCTCTGCCGGCAGCGCCGGGGCCTCGTCGCTCTCCTGCTCCCGCAGCCGGGCGCGGAACGCGCGCATGACCGGGGAGATGGTGGCCAGGGAGCCACCCCCGAGGTGATCGCGGACCTGCGTGTTGGTCGGGTTGGGGGTGCCGGCGGCGATGAGGGCGGCGGCGGCGTCTTCAATACGGCGGACCATGTCCGGGGAAGGCAGTTTGCTCATGGGGGCTCCTGAGGTGCGTGATGCAGGCAGTGTAGCCTGTGTCTGAAAATTACACAATACATGCAATACAGTACAATACACTTAATACATTCAGTACATACAATACAGTACGTACACGAAGAACATCGCTTTCCGCTGTCAGATCCGATTTCTGGTTGTTCCGGATCTGCTTTCCTCGCCCCGGCGACCAGCGGCCCATTAACACAAGATGTAGCGGTTCACTCAGCTGCTGATGACGCTATATGTGGTGTTTTCCCCCTGCCCTGTGACCCGGCGCCCACCGCCAGAAATGGCCGTTGCGGTTCGCGATCAGCCGTGCCACACTTCCGGAAAGTCGTCTATACGCAGAAAATCGGATCAGCCGGAAACGGGTGCTCGGTAATTTAATGACGTTGTTATTTGTCTGCTTATTATCAGGTGAGTGATTATCATTCTGAGTGATAATGCAAAAGGAAGGGATGACGTCAGGGCAGGGATGATTTCACGGCGGAACTATTTAATAGGGTATTAAATGGATATTGATATTGTTATTCGGGATCTGATTAGTCAGGGCATAAATTCTGTGTGGGTAAATCATAGTGCGAACAGTTACGGCCAAGATTTAGTTCAGTTACTAGATGCGCAGGGAAACGAACTTAAATGGCGCTGGCTCTCTGATGGCTGTACAGAATGGCGGGCGCCACCATCAGTGATCGGGGGATATTCAGGCTTACCTGCAGGAGCAAGTGAATTTGACCTCTCACAGGGTTTCGAGTATGCGTCGTTAACTTTAAGCACTGAAGATTATGCAAATTATTCAGAAGTACAGCCGAGTCCAGACTGGTGCCGCTAAGTAGCGAAAAAATATGCATGGCGGGATTTCCATAACTGATGGTGAGGTGCAAATGGGAAGTATGAAAGAACTGATGTATGAGATTCAGGAAGAAAAAGGTAAGGCATGGATCGCGGAAAATTATCCGGATGTTGAGGAAGGCACTCCTGAATGGGATATTGCCGCGGAGGATTACAGCTCGATGCTGGATTATTTAGTCGAACAGGCGGAATGGCAGTGGTTTCAGGACTCGCTTAATGATCTCGACGACCGCTATATCCATGCCGTTCGTGAACTCGATGAACTAAAGGCACTGGTTAATTCAGCGCAGGCTGGCATTGTTTTTCGTATGGCCTACGCCCATACCGTGACGGTGATGGAAGCCTTTTTGATGTATTCAGCCCGCACACTGCTGAATGATGCAGCACATATGGAACGTTTCTACACTAACTTTGCTACAAATCAGAAGGTTAAAAGAGCTCTCAGCAAATGCCACAAAGCTGTTCTGGCACATTCGCAGAGGTATCCCGACAAGTCGCCGCCTGATCATACTGTTTTGCACCGCCGTGCCGCTCAGTTATATGTCAGTCAGAAGACTTTCCACAATCTGAAAAATCTGCAGAACTATTTTTCTTCGGTCCTTGAATTGCCGTATGAGTGGCCTTTTGCCCCCCTCAAAGACATTGTTGAAACCCGACAGGATCTGGTGCACCGGAATGGTGTCAGCAAATACGACGAGCAAGTACATATCGGCCGCTGGCAACTGGAACATGCTGTTCGTGATATCCGGGCATTTATAGACGCGGTGGCTCTCACCTTGCGCCGTGAAACTGGTGCAGGCGACACGCTGCCGGTTGTTCACCCCAGGAATTCATTCTGAGCATTGAGTCACTAAAGATACTGGAGATACCCTATGTTGCCAGCCCTTACCGGCAATGTCGTTCCCGCTGCTGTCTCTCAGCTGCCGGTGGCCATCGACTACCCGGCCGCACTGGCTCTGCGACAGATGGCGCTGGTTCAGGACGAGCTGCCGAAATACCTGCTGGCGCCGGAAGTGAGTGCCCTCCTCCACTATGTCCCCGATCTGCACCGCAAGATGCTGCTGGCCACCCTCTGGAATACCGGCGCGCGCATTAACGAAGCCCTGGCGCTGACACGTGCTGATTTTACCCTAGCGCCGCCCTACCCTTTCGTGCAGCTGGCCACACTCAAACAACGGACTGAAAAAGCCGCCAGAACGGCCGGCCGTTTGCCCGCCGGCAGTCAGCCTCACCGGCTGGTCCCGCTTTCCGACAACCAGTACGTCAGCCAGCTGGAGATGATGGTGGCCACGCTGAAAATTCCGCTGGAGCGGCGCAATAAGCGAACCGGCAGAACGGAGAAGGCGCGTATCTGGGAGATCGCAGACCGGACCGTCCGCACCTGGCTTACAGAAGCCATAGAGGTCGCAGCCGCCGACGGGGTGACGTTTTCAGTCCCGGTGACGCCCCATACGTTCCGCCACTCGTACGCCATGCACATGCTGTACGCCGGCATTCCGCTGAAGGTGCTGCAGGCGCTGATGGGCCACAAGTCGCTGAGCTCGACGGAGGTGTACACGAAGGTATTTGCCCTCGATGTCGCCGCGCGGCATCGCGTCCAGTTCCAGATGCCGGAAACCGACGCCGTGAGCATGCTGAAAAACCTGAAGGTATAAACAGGAAACGTCAGGGGAAATAATTACGATCTGCTCTCCCCGGACCGTGGACATTTTAACTGTTACGTCCAGTTGGCGGGGGAATTACACAGCAGACGTAAAAAAGGCCGCTGGCGCGGTCTGAAGGTAGCATTCAGCGGTGATAGAGCCGAACCCATTCGATGATCTCATTAAGCTGGGCGTTATCCAGTTCCGTACAGTTAGCAAAAATCGCTTGTGCTACGCGGCCCTGATGCCTTTCAGTCGTTGAGCCTATGCCTGGCACGCCATTCATGCCCTGCTGACCGTTATCGTTAAGTACACGCCGACGCGTTGATGTGACAAACTGTTGTGCCTTGATTTCCATCATATATTTCCTGCAATAACGTATATTTGTCATAATCTCATGATACCACTAAAGCCCCCATGGCCATCAGAATTGACAGAATGACCTGAATGCCCATTTGTGCGGAGAACTTAAACGAGGAACGTAAAAAAGGCCGCTTGCGCGGCTTAGTTGCAACAAGGGATGCAATTTATAACCTCCCCTGTCTGACCATCCCATTACAAACATTTGCCCTATACTTCCCGCCATTATCCAAAGGATAACGATCACGCAAACTGGCTCCAAACTTGAAAGCATTTTTTATTCTGGTTATTTTTTCGTTATCACTATCATATAAATTTATTAATCCGTGATAACGCCTTGCTCTTTCTACTTTGCTTACTAAATTCGAATCACTATCAATACTTCCCGTATAGCAAGCTAGAGTAATCGAACCAAGGATATTGTTGCTTGTCGCAATGTAGCCACCGAATCTAAATTCTTTTAATTTACTTTGATTTATTTTCTTTTGGTTATCTATCGCTCTTATTTTACTACCATTATTGTTACATTCATCAAATACTGACTCTGGGGAGCCATTTCCTAAAGCAAGAAAAACCTCATGAGTTTCACTGTTTTCTGTATAATAGCATGTATCACCACTTGAAAGCTTTTCTGTATACTCCCATTCTGCTAGTGCATGACTTGAAGCAAGTAGTAAAGTAATCAATAATATTTTTTTCATGATGATATTTTCGACATTTTGGTAATTAATCACCTTTTTAGGGTATCAAGCAAAGCCTCGCATTGCCACCAGTAATGGACAGAATAACCTAGAACGTCTAGGTAGCGAGGGAATAGAACTTGAAGTGTAAGAAAGGCCGCTGATATGACCTTTCTCAAGTGTCTAAAATCGGCTTGCGGTGTGTTAAAAAAATAGCTGTTCTTCCTTCCAGCGTTCAGGAAATCCCATTGACGCATAGAACAATGTAGATACAGGATATTTGTCGAAAAGTGTCTGAATTTCTTCCCCGATCTTTTCAAAACCGAATGCACTTAGCATTTGCTGAATAACAGCAAGGGAGGTATATATCCGATTAAGCTGATCTTTGTTTGTGACATTTGTTTTCACGAGCGGAATTGTTGGATTAAGTAAGTTTTTCACCAACTTGGGCGCTCGCCTGTTTCTGTTAAATAATCGTGTATGATGACAGCAATCATTACGTACTGTATGGATGACTGTTAACCAGTCCAAAAGAGTTGCATAGTCTTTTGCCCCCGCAATTCTTGAAGCATATCTATCCAATTTCAGATTTATGATAGAATGCGGGCTAAAGGCTTCTAATAGACTTTTTAGATTACCGAAAGTTAATAGCTCAATTGATACCCACCCGGGAGGTAATCCACGATGAAACGGACAAAATTGGTTAAAGTATTTTGATCTATAATGTTCAGCGAACTCTTCTTTTGATTTTCTGAATGACGTGCTAACACTAGAAACCGTTCATGGTTAGGAAGCTCAATCGACTCTTTTAGAGGTTCCTAACCATGAATTGTAGCGATGGCGATCCGCATGTGGTGGGTACTTTTGCGTGTTAATG
>NZ_FXAS01000059.1:0-11252 GCF_900177785.1 Cedecea sp. NFIX57
GAATATTTCAGCACCTGGCTCTTGCCCGGTGGCTGACATATGAAATGTTAACGCTTTGTTCCCGTTGCATTAAGGCGCAGTCAGATAACAGGCTGAGTTTTAATGCTGCCCGGCCGTGCCACTGCCCTGAGAGCCTTCAGACGTCGACGCTGCCCTGGTGATGTCACAGCCCGGCGTGTAAACGGGCATCTGACCCCCTCCCTCCGTCTTCACGCCCCTGAAGACAGGATAGCGGAACGGGACCTTATAGGTGACGCTCCCCCGCTTCATCACGGAGTGTTCCATCGGGGACCGGCTTCCTGACAGTGCTCTCCGGCGTTATAAGCGGCCGGCCGTTGATGCCCGCGGTCAGACCATTGACGCCTTATTGCCGGCCAGTCCGGATACCCCGTTACTCTCCCGGGGAGCATATCCGAATCTCACCGGAGAGGTGCCCGGGAGTCGGTGCAACAGATGCGTATTCACATCATTGTGAATCTATTTTAATTTTTCAGCATCAGAAGTCATGTGAATATATCATATATCAATCAACGCATCGAGGCAGACAGCCTCCTGTTGCCGGAAGGCTTTGCCCCCGATGCCCCACCAATATTCATTTTACACAGAGGACTGCTATGTCTGAACTTTGGCCGAAAATACCCGACGCTGACGCAGGACCGGCTCCCCGTCAGTATCGGGACAGCGTGGCTTATTACCCTGAAGCGGAAAAGGCACAGCGCTTTGAACAGCGCGGGGATTACATCCAGGCATTTCAGGCCTGGATGAGGGCAAACCATACATCATGCAATGAACTTAACCGACAATGGAGCCGGTCGAGAGCTGAGTTTTGCGAGAAACTCAGCCTGCGGGGGCCACTGACAGGCAGAAGGGTGAGTTGACGTCGCGCCCCCCCCCGGGGAGGGGCTGCCAGCCAGGTTCTGCCGAAAAAAAACAAAGGCAAAGTTATACTGCCGGGCCATGGCTTCCGATTAAGGTTGAAAAATGCTCAGCGTCAAAGGCCGTCACTTTTCCAAAGCACTCAGTCTGATGAGCCGGACGGTGGAAGCTTGCCTGTTCGCTCCGTTATCGCAATACTGAAGAGCTTCCGGAGGAGCGTGGCGCGGATGTGGACCATTCCACCGTGCAAAAATGGGTTATTCATTACGCCCCGCAACGTTTGACCACATCTTTTCCGACAGAACCAGCCGCGGGGCAGCGCCGCTCACGCCACAGGCGTGCTATGTTCTCTTGCTGCCAGCGTATTAGCCGGTGACCCTTCTTGCCGCCTCAAAATGCCCCGCCCAGTAGGCGTTTTCAAGGGTGGACACCGTGACGCTCCGACTGCCGGAAGCGTGGATGAACCAGTGCTCCCCGACATAAACCCCCACATGACGTATACCGGGCTCCGTCTGAAAAAAAATAAGGTCGCCGGCCTTCAGCTCGCCGGTCCGGACATTTTTCCCTTCTTTGATCTGTTCTGCCGTCGTCCGGGGCAACTGTCTGGCCAGCGCCTCGCGAAAAATCTTCTGTATCAACGCGGAGCAGTCGATACCGTCGCGGGACTGCCCTCCCCACAGGTAGTGGACGCCTTTCCAGTGCCGGTAGGCATTCATAATCCTGCCCGCCACCGTATGAACATCGGTCGCGCGGCGGCCCCCGGATGACAGAATACTTCCTGTCCTGAAGGGGGAAGCGGGCCTGGCGGATGCCGGTCCGGCAATACTCAGGACTGCGAGGGTAATAAAAATCTGAAATAAGGATTTACAGTTCATCTATTTTGCTCTGATGCACATTCTGGAAGGTCGTATTTTGACCACTGGTACGATGAGCGTCAAGCATTATATTGCTTAAATAGTAACCTCCCCGGGGGTGTGCTTTGTCGCCGGATAAATATTCAGAGAATATCAGGGCATTAATTATCTGGATTGTGAGTTAACAGACGAGCAATGTTGCAGCCCTGTTGCTTGTGTTTTCTGAATGTTATATGAGAGCATTATTCAGCGCCGCTTTTACCGGAGTTTATATATGTCAAAAGATACTGAACCGGATATTACCGCTGACCGCCCAAATCCGGTTTATTCCGACGGCGGGAGTATTTCCGTGCCCGTGCAGCTGCTTCGGGGGGATATTACCTGCCGGCTTGGCATGAATGAGCTTATTTTTCTGATTCATCTGTTTGCCTTTGTGGATGCACGTATCCCGGAGTTTCCCGCTTCCCCCGGGCTGCTGTCTGAGTGCCTGGGCCTGACGCCAGAATTTATTCAGGACAGCCTGTGCGGGCTGGAAAAAAAAGCTTTTATTATCAGGGTTAATGCCCCTGAGGGTCGCCCGGATATCGGCAGGCGGGACGCTTTTGATTTATCCCCGCTGCTGCTCAGAATGATGAATGCCAACGGGTGGAATGCGCCGCCGCTCCACGTCTGTCCCCGGTGCGAAAAATCCGTCAGTACAAAAGAGGACGCCGGGCGGCTGTTCGGATTTCGCCGTATGCGCAACGGGAAAACCATTATTCAGAGCTGGTGTAAGACCTGCCGGCTCGGTAAATAGTCGGTTCGACGTGAAAATGAAAAATAAAAATTAATGAAATGTGAATTAATATAATTCAATATGACAAAAAGGTTTATTTATTGATGCTATCTCACGACTGAAATTTAGTTCAGCCAGAATTATCCTAAATAAAACCCATTTATGCCTTTTTTGATTTCCTTCACATTTCTTGTTTGTGGATAATATTCCCGAAAATGATCTAGATCAGATCATTCTGTCGTTAAAATAATCACTCGGGTGAAATTCCATAATGAATACAAATATGAAAAAAATCGTTCTGGCCTTAATGGCGGTCGGTACATGCGTGTCAGCTCCTCAGGCATTTGCCGCACGCAGCACCTATGGCGGCAGTGGCACCCTTCATTTTCAGGGGGGGGTGACCGACGGTGCCTGCACCATTGACACCACGTCAGTCAATCAGACCATCTCGCTGCCGGAGGTTAAGGTGTCGCGTCTGAAAAGCGCTGGCGATGTGGCAGGGGAGACGGACTTTCACATCAAACTGACGGACTGCGATATCACTACGTTCCACACCGCTATGGTTAAGTTCACCGGGATTTCCGGCGTAACCGGCACGCCAGCCAACACCTTTTCACCGGATACCTCTGCGGCTGACAGGGCAAAAAATGTCGGCCTGCAGATTAAAGATTCTGGCGGTCATGTGCTGACCCCGTCGCTGGACTCTACCCCACAGGCATTAACACCGGGAACCGATCAGATAGACTTTACTGCTGCCTATCAGGCCGGCGCGGCGGTAACGCCGGGCAGCTTTAATGCCACCGTAGGTTTTGCCGTCGACTACCAGTAATAAGTCTGAACCTTACCGTCGGCGGGGCTCAGGGCATAACCCTGGTTATTTTCCCCGCCGCCGGTAAGTCCGACTGAATAAGCGATTCATGCAATGCACATCAAATTGCATTGCCTGAATCACTGTTTCTTTTCGCTGTGCCATTGCTCTTCCCTGACAAGTGATACTCATGCCGTTAACGAATATCTCACTCTTTCCCCCCGGCCGTTTATCGGGGTGGCAGGCCGTCCGTGTGGCGAGTCTGCTACCGGCGAGTTTGTTGTGCATCGCCATGGTCGGCGCCGCGGAGGCGCCCGTGCAGTTCAATACGGACGTCCTGGACGTCCAGGACCGCGAGCATATTGACCTGAGCCAGTTCACCCGGGCCGGATACATCATGCCGGGCACGTACACCATGACGATTCAGGTGAATAAAGGCACCCTGCCGGAGCGTCCGGTGTCCTTCATGGCGCCTGACGACGACCCGAAGGGGAGCGAGGCCTGCCTGACGCACGACGACGTGGCTCAACTGGGGTTTAAGGACAGTATGACCCCGAAACTCACCTGGTGGCATGACGGGCAGTGTCTTTCAACGGACGCGGTGAAGGGCATGTCGCTGCGGGGAGACCTGAGCTCGGGCGTCCTGTACGTCAGCATCCCGAACAGCTTTCTGGAGTACAGCGGGGAGGACTGGGACCCCCCGTCCCGCTGGGACGACGGCGTGCCGGGCGTATTGCTGGATTACAATATGACAATGCAGACCACCCGGCAGCAGGCCGGCGAAACCCGCCGGTCCGTCAGCGGAAACGGCGTTGCCGGGGCAAATCTTGGCCCCTGGCGTCTGCGGGCGGACTGGCAGGCGCAGGACAGGAACGACGCAGACCAGAACGGAGCAGAGCATCTGAAGACCACCTGGAACCGGTACTACCTTTACCGCGCCATCCGGAGCCTGCGGGCAAAGCTGTCGGTGGGAGAGAACTACCTGAGTACCGGGCTGTTTGACAGTTTTCGCTACACGGGGGTAGGCCTGGAGTCTGACGACAGTCAGCTCCCGCCAAATCTCAGGGGATACGCGCCGGAGGTGGTCGGGGTGGCCAGAACCAATGCCAGGGTCACCGTCAGCCAGCAGGGGCGGGTTATCTATGAATCCACCGTTGCCTCAGGGCCTTTCCGTATTCAGGACCTGAATGCGGCGGTCTCCGGCAAGCTTGACGTCCGGGTGCAGGAGCAGGACGGCAGCGTCCAGACGTTTTCCGTTAATACCTCAGACATTCCGTACCTGACCCGACCGGGAAGCATCCGCTACCGGGTGGCCGCGGGGAAACCGTCGGACTACCGGCATAACGGCAATGGCCCGGCATTCGGGGCCGGTGAATTTTCCTGGGGGGTGAACAACGGCTGGTCGCTGTACGGTGGCGCACTGACAGCGGACCGCTATCATTCGCTGGCTGTCGGGGTGGGCCGTGACCTGCTGGCGCTGGGGGCGATATCCCTTGACGCCACGCAGTCCCGCGCGCAGCTGCGGGAGGGAACAAAGCAGGGGGGGAGCTGGCGCCTGAGCTATTCGAAGCGCTTTGACGAGACGGACAGCCAGGTGACGTTTGCCGGATACCGCTTTTCAACCCGCAATTTTATGACCATGTCACAGTTCCTGGATGCGTATCAGCATACGAAAACCGCCGGCGTGGCCGCCGGCAGCCGGCAGTCCTGGACCCTGACGTTTAACCAGCAGTTCCGGTCGTTGGGTGCCAGCGCTTATCTGAGCTATACCTATAACAACTACTGGGATGGCCGGGCGGACAGCGCCTACAGCGCCTCCCTGTCCCGCTACATGGATATTGGCCGGCTGAAGGGCGTCAGCCTCAGCCTGTCGGCCACCCGCTCGCGGGTGAACGGAAAGAATGATAACGGCCTGTATCTGGGGCTCTCCGTCCCGTGGGGCGAAAGCGGCCAGCTGAACTACGGCGCGAATGCCCGCGGCGGAAACGTCAGCCACTCCGTCGGGTATTACGACAGAATAGACGGCAACAACACGTACCGCATCAACGCCGGGACTGACCAGCACGGTCGCGTCACGGGAGACGGGTATCTGACGCACGAGGGCAGCCTGACGGAAATGACGGCCACGGCGGCCTGGCAGGGCGGCAACACCGGGTCCCTGGGGATGTCACTGCGTGGCGGGATGACCGCCACGCCATACGGGGTGGCCCTGCACCGGACCGGCTCGGAGGGCGGAACCCGCATGATGGTTGACACGGCGGGCATCAGCGGCGTGCCGGTCAGGGGCGGAAACGGCGACACCAGATCCAACGCCTTTGGCAAAGCCGTGGTGACCAACGTGGGAAGCTACTGGCGTAACAGCGAGTCGCTGGACCTGGATAAGCTCGGGGATGACGTAGAGGCCACGCGCTCTGTCGTGGAGGACACGCTGACGGAGGGGGCTATCGGGTATCGTAAATTCACGGTAATTGCCGGGAAGAAGGCCATGGCCGTACTGAAATTACCTGACGGCAGCTCGCCCCCGTTCGGGGCCACCGTGCAAAACGACACGCAGGCCCAGACCGGCATCGTCAGCGATGACGGCAGCGTCTGGCTGTCCGGTATGCGTCCGGGCGAGGTGATGGCGGTCAGTTGGGATGGGGCTGAGCAGTGCTCTGTCACCCTGCCGTCGCCGCTGCCGGTAAATTCACAGACGCTGCTGCTGCCATGTAAAACCGTTCGGGGAGTGGGGCCTGCCGCCCCGACGGGAAAATAAACCGCCCCGCGGACGACGGGGTCGCCCGTTGTGAGTTATCCGCTGAACGTTGTGTTATTCCCGCCCCGGGAACCCCGGCGTCCGGATGCGATGTCCGGACAGGAAAATATGAAATGAGAGAGCCTGAATGAAAAAAGTATACCGTCATACCGGCCCCCTGCTGGCCGTCACTGCACTTGCCGCACTCCTGACTGCGCAGAGCGCCAGCGCTGCCCTGGCGCTGGACCGGACCCGCGTGGTACTCAACGGGGATGAAAACTCGGTCAGTCTTAACGTGAATAACGACAATACGCAGCTCCCGTTTCTGGCGCAGGCATGGGTGGAGGACGCGGCGGGCAACAAAATCAGCGACCCGCTGGTTGCCCTGCCGCCGGTCCAGCGCATTGAGCCGGGGGCGAAAAGCCAGATAAAGGTGCAGTCCACGGGCGGCATATCCCGGCTGCCACAGGACCGGGAGTCCCTGTTCTATTTTAATCTGCGGGAAATTCCACCGAGAAGCGACAAGCCCAACACGCTGCAGATTGCCCTGCAGTCGCGCATCAAGCTGTTCTGGCGCCCGGCCGCGCTGAAGGCCGGTCCCGGAACGGAGCCCTGGCAGAAGAAGCTGACCCTGACCCGGCAGGGCGACCACTACGTGGCCGGCAACCCGACGCCATACTTTATCACCATCAGCGACATCTCCTCCCGTGACGGCGGCGCCGGCGTGAGCGGCTTCGAGCCGGTCATGCTCCCGCCCCGGGGCAGCGCCCCACTGAAGGGGGCCGCGGCGAGCCTGGGAGAAAGCCCGGTACTGACCGTTATCAACGACTATGGTGGCCATCCGAAGCTGGTGTTCAGCTGCAGCGGCGGGCGCTGTCAGGTGAAATCCATGAAGGACGACTGATGTCACGCCCGGGAGGCAACAGCCATGAATAACCACAAGCAACGTCACGACATCCGGTTCCGGAAGAAGACCGTTGTGGCCGCGGGGGGGCTGATACTGGCGGTCCTGGCTGGCACCGGCGTCACCCTGCCTGCCGGTGCGGTGGACGTCCGGGTAACGGGCGCCCTGGTCAGCGGCCCCTGCTCCCTGAAAACCACGGACATTACGGTCAGCGCCGGCGAAGCGAGCGCCCGCTTTTTTTATACACACGTCCCGGCCCGCACGGCCGGCACCGGTTTTGATATCGTCCTGCAGGGCTGCCCGCCGGGCGTGGCGGGAGACGCACGGGTGACGCTCACCGGCACGGAGGACCCGGCATTGCCCGGGCTGCTGCTACCGTCCGCGCATCGCGGCATGGCGTTCGGCATAGAGACGGCAGACGGACACCTGCTGCCCGTCAACCAGCCCGTTTCGGCGGCGAAAGCGTTCCCGCTGAGCGCGGGAGAGACCGTGATGCACCTGAAGGGGTTTATTCAGGCCGAGCCTGACGCGGTGCGCAACCGGACGCTCTCACCTGGCCCCCTGCAGGCCGTTGCGACGTTCAGGGTGTATTACCCGTAACGACTCAGGCTGCCCGGGCAACTGTCGCCAGCACAGGACAACAACAGGATACAGAAGAATGAAACAGACCGTGATTTTTTCGCTGCTGGCACTGGCCGCGGGGCTGGCGACGCTGCCGGGCCGGGCGGCGGATGCGGTGGGCACGATGGATATTCGCATCAGCGGAACGGTGGTGGCCAATACAACGTGTACATTCAGCTCCCACACCGGGAGTGTGGATTTTGGCGAGGTGTCGTTCAGCAACAGCAGTGGTCATTCGGTGATTGACGCGCCGACGTCCCCAAAGGATTTACTGGCCCTTAACTGCACCGGCCCCGGCGTGCCGGCAACCGTTACCCTGGACGCCGCGGGCAGCACAGGGACAGGCTCGTCGGGAGGGTATACCGTGCTGAAGACCTCGGTTTCCGGGCTGGGCATCCGGCTGCTGAAGGATGGCAACCCGGCGAATGTTGGTTCAGCTCTGAGCTTCAATACCAGAGTTCCACCGACCCTGAGTGTGCAACTGGTACAGACCTCATCCTGGCTGAGTGAGAGTCCGTTCAGCGCCAGTGGAACCCTGCACGTGAATTTTCCGTAATCAGAACGCCGGGTCCGCGTGAGTCCGACCCCTCATTCATCATTTTTGGAGTATTTTGCTATGAATAACAAAACGAAGCGGCCCGCAGGGCTGAGCCGGGTTGCGCTTCTGGCGACGAGCCTGCTGCTGCCCCTGTGTGCCTCTGCCAGCCCCGTAGACAGCACCAGTTACACCTTTTCCGGGACTCTGAAGGAGGACCGGCACTGTGCGTTTGTCAACGCGAGGGCTCGTACCGTTACATTTCCTGACGTGAGCTATGTGGACCAGGGGGGAGGGAAAAAGACCCTGACCTCCCAGCCCCCACAAAAGCTTCTCGGGACCATCGTGAATTGCACCGGGCTCGCGGGCAGTGGGGTTGAGCTGGCGTTCACGGTGCCCGCGGGAAACCTGGGTATGAACCCGGCGGATACGTTTCAGGTCCTCAAGGCGGGAAATGGCACGGGAATTGAGCTGCTCGTTGACGGCAGGGCTCAGGATTTCGACAAGGCCATCAGCGTGACGGACCCTGGAAACCCGCCGGAGCTGACCGTGAAGGTGGTGCAAATGGAAAATGATGGCGCTTCGCTGGCCGCCGGTAGCCTTTCCGCAACCGCCACCCTGAATCTGAGTATTCCATGATAGCGGAGAGA
This sequence comes from Cedecea sp. NFIX57, assembly GCF_900177785.1. Lineage (NCBI taxonomy): Bacteria > Pseudomonadati > Pseudomonadota > Gammaproteobacteria > Enterobacterales > Enterobacteriaceae > Cedecea > Cedecea sp. NFIX57. Next base: position 8,758 of record NZ_FXAS01000059.1, read on the forward strand.
GTGTAATGGGGCACTGCAGATATCTGCTGTGGGCCATTGCGGGCCTGCAGATTGTCCTCGGCGGCACGCTGCTGTGCGGGCAGGCGATGGCTGATGGTAAACAGGTCACGTTTCAGGGGCGCATCGTGCACATCGTGCAATGTACGGTGAACGACGATAAGCCCGTGGAGGTGTCCTTCGGGAATGTCAATGTGACGACGGTGACTGCCGGGCGCCATAAGGTGCCGCTGCCCGACAAACTGAAATGCACGGGCGTCGGCTCGGGGAATGTTGTCACCATGGTGCTGAACACTACCCGCAGGGGGACGCACGACCTGAGCGGTATGGGGACCGGTATTACCGGGCTGGATATCAGGTTGCTGAAGAACGGCGCCCCGCAGGCGGTAGGGGCGCCGTTTGTGGTCGACCCGGACAGTCCTCCCGTGCTGGAGCTGGAGCTGGAGCTGGATCCTGCGGTCGCCTCGCCGGCGCTGGAGGATTTTGAGGCCACGGGGACGCTGACGTCGGAGTACCAGTAATGCAGGATGCCCCGCTCAGGGACCGGGTGACGCAGTACGCCGATGCCCTATACCCGGACATGCAGATACTGGCCCCCACGCGGTGGGGAATGCGGCAGGCCAGACAGACGCTGCTGACGCACTTGAACGGTAAAGGATTTGAGCGGTATCCGGACAAAACGCAGGTGGGGCGGCTGTCCCGGGCCCGGTTTGACTGGCTGGGGTGGAATTTTACACCTGACGGCATTTGTCCTGTGCCGCGCAGTACTATCAGGAGAAGCGGTGTACAAGGTCGCGGTATCCCGGCGCAAAAGGCTGCGCTGAGGATGAAATACATCACCATCTACAGCGCTGTTCCGGACGGAAAGTAATAACGGGGTCTGCGATGACGACAGGCCGGTTTTTTAAACACACTTCTGCGGCGTTATGCGCAGCCGGACGGAATATCCCGACGGGCAGAGGTAAGAATTAAATAAGAGAGAGACGATGTATCGTACCTGCGGAACTTACGCCCGGCCTCTTAGCCCACTCATTCACGCGATTCTCTTTGCCGCCTGCGTTAACATTGGGTCTGCGCATGCAGGTTACGGGGCGATCGAGCATGCTGAACCCGTACTAGAGCACAGTTGTATGCGTGGATCGGTGGGCATGATTAATTACACTGGCGGAACATGTGCGATCGCCGGCCAGGAAGACCCTGACTGGCGATTCCGGGCCGCCGGACACGAGAGGTGGTCGACGGACCTGGACCTGCCCATGCCCATTTCTATGTACCGAGATGCCTACGTCACTGCATCGGGCAGGTACCGCATACGTTGGTCCGCGTGCGACCACACGGACAAGTGCAGTATCAGGGCGCGGGCCGGGTTCGCAACGAGCGCGAATGCTGTCTTCCTGGATAAGACGATCCCCGTGGGACGGGGGTACCCCACCCTTGGCGGGTTACTGGACACTGCTCTTGAGACCACCGATGGAAGCCTGTGTGTTACACTCGTGTCAGACACTTCCCCGTCCGAATTGAGGCCATCAGGAGGAGGGGAATGGTGTCAGGATGCCCAGGAGCTCCCCACTATCCCCCCGAAATGCACGGTCAATGGGGGTAGCGTCCTGGATGTCACCTTTGGCAACGTCGATGAGTCACATGTCCGCGGGACACCATCGACTCCTCCCGACCCCGGGAACACCCAGACTAAATCGATAAACATTACTTGCGAGCGTATGACTAAAAGTACCGTCGCTCATTTTAAGTACGATGTGGATGCGAGCGTTGATGGCGGGAAAGCAGTTAAAACCACCAGGCCCGGCCTTGGGGTGGCGATAACACTTGGCGGGCACCAGGTAGAACCCAACGGGGTGTACAGCATAGCCTCAGGGGCCACGGTGTCCACGTCGGTGGACATCGGTTTTCAGCTGGTGCGCGACCCGTCCGTGGCCTCGGTCGCGGGTGGGTTCTCCGCCAGTGCCACCATGATACTCACGGACGAGTGACACAGCGGCGACAGACTGCTGTTCACCGGGTTCTGCCGCGATAAGGGCGGCAGGTTAGCAAAAGTGGCGCTGCCGGTTATTTAGGCAGCCAGCAAATAGAATTGTTCTGCCGGTGATAGTTCGCTGCCAGCTGGATGAGGCAATTGCCCCTTATGTATCATGTGGGTTAACTCAATGCCTGCCAGTGTCGCCTGCGCACGCCGAAATGATTTGAAACCCGGCATCGGCCGTATCCGTCGTTTGATATTCCGGTGGTCCTAATGCGCGCCTTTTCTGCTCCACTGCATCTGCTGCTTTTTGGCCATTCGCCTGGCAATTACTTCGTTGATCGTGGATTCCACAAACGCCGTTGAAACCGGCTCCCCGTATTTAATCTGCCAGTGTTCAACTTCAGGTGGACCCCGCCATGCCGTGCTGCGGCATTCAAAAATCAGCGACTGTTGTGAATATTTTCCTTTTGTTTCAGAAAAAAATCCATGCGAGCGTTGTCCGACATATTCGCCGGGAGCA
>NZ_FXAS01000048.1:0-20773 GCF_900177785.1 Cedecea sp. NFIX57
ATGGCGCTGCTGGCGCATCTTTGCTGGCTTTTTAGCATGGTGACGGCCTTCATGAGGGGATATGTGGCCCGGAGGCTGTGGCTGAAAACGCTGGCCAGGTGAAGAGAAAAAAATCGCGATCGCGACCTGCGGTCGCTCAAAAACAGAACCCCACCGAAAAACAGTGGGGTTCGTCAGCAGTCTGAGGTCTGTCTACGACAGGCCTTTTATTTGCATATAATAAGCACGATTAATAATCATTCTTATTTCAATTCTGTATTATTCCGCACGCTAAACCTTTTTATAATATTCAATTAACAATCAAATATTTCATACGAAAGGCATTAAGAATTTTCTTGTTTCATGCTCAATGAATGCTAAATGGCATGACGCAGATCAATCTTTTTCACCGCCGGGCATTGCATATTCAGCACCGGAATTATCACACAATATTATTATTTTATTTTTCTGGGTGATATGCGAACAGACTCGTATTGCATCAGGGAAAATGAACAGCCGACCATAAGTATATCGTTAATTGAAAAATTACAGCGTGACGGCTGAACGTCATGCTGGGCTGTTGGGTGCGCGCCTCATGGGGTGGGAGAAAAGGCGAGGGTTAAAGAAAGTCGATGAAGCTTATTTGATTTATGACGAAACTATTGAGGAAGTAACGTATTAAATAAAGAAGAGTGATGGTGCTTAATAAATTATTGAGGTGATAGTTAACCGGTTGCAGCCGGTTAACTATCGATTTGATCGGATTTTACTAAATCTTCACAAGCGAATATATAGTAGGTTTTTAAGATGAAAAAGGCAATGCTGGTATTAATGGTTGGTGTCGGACTGGTAACACATATTGCGGGCGCGGTTTATGCGGCTGATTTAGACAACGACACGATTTACAAAGCGTTGGTTAATGGTGCGGCAATGAATGAAAGACAAAATGAGTCAATTAATATTCTAAACAACCGAATCAACGACAATGACAGTTACGCTCAATCCAGAATCAATGCGGCAATGGCGAATACCGAAGCGAACAAAGCTGCGCTGCAGGCGACTAACCAGGCGATGGCTGAGAATACTGCTGAGCTGGCCGATCATGAGTCTCGCCTTGGTGCACTGGAAGCAAATACCGTCAGCAGCAGTAGCTTTAACCACTTAAAAGATCAGGTTGATGAAAACCGTCAACGTGCCTCCGCGGGGATCGCTGGCGTTGCGGCGATGGCTAACATCCCACAGGTAACCCAGGGCGCAACGTTTTCCGTCGGCGCCGGGGTGGGCACCACTGACGCAGAGAACGCACTTGCGGTAGGATTCTCCGCTCGTGCAACGGCAAATACTGTGGTGAAAGCATCCGTCTCGAATGACTCACAGCAAAACTTTGTTGTGGGTGCCGGTGCGTCTCTGCAGTGGTAAATCTTGCTGTATTCAAAAGCTCCTTATGGGGCTTTTTCTTTCTCAGGGGGAGCGATGCGCTTTTATCTCATTTTCCTGTTTGCGGCATTCAGCATCATGGGGCTTTGCGTCGCGCTGATGCTGATTATTGCGCGTATATATGAGACTTATCTCCCAGTTTGTTGAGAGATGTATCATTTTTATCAATAATATCAGTGTGGTATCTGCATTCATTTGACGTCTAAAGTCATTTCACTGCACTATCAGGACGATACCGTCAAGAAACCGGAAGGGATTTCCGGTCTATATGGGAGCGTCCTGTCAGCCTATGACCCCGCAACAAAAGCTAGAACAGCATTACGAGACATTAACCCCCGAGCTGCAGCGGGCCGCAGAGTTAAGCCTGCATAACATGAAGGACTTAATCGCGCTTTCAATGCGGGCTTTTGCTGCACGCATTGGCGTCAAGCCCGCTACGCTGCTGCGTCTGGCCCAGCGCCTGGGCTATGTCGGCTGGGGAGAGTTCAAAACCGACGTTATTCAGGAGTTTGGCCTGAATAATGAAACCCATCAGGCAAGGGCAGAGAAGCTGGTGGACAAGGGCAGTACGGCGTCACTCTATCAGGAAGTGTTTGACGCCCATGCGGTGAATCTTTCCCACACTGAGGCCGAAAATCCAGAGGCGATGGAGAAGGCTGGTGACGTCCTGGATGCGGCCGAACATGTTTATGTCTGCGGTTTCCGCGCCAGCTATTCGGTGGCCTACACGCTGTTTTATATCTATCGCCTGTTTAATAAGAACGTGTCGCTCATCGATGGCCAGGCGAGTAATTACGAAATTTTCACCCGTGAACTGACGCCGAAAGATGTGGTGCTGATGATTGGTTTCGCACCGTATTCGCGTGAGTCCCTTGACGTGTTGGGTGCGGCCAGGCAGGCCGGGAGCAAAATTGTCGCGCTGACCGACTCTCCGCTTTCCCCGCTTGCGGAACATGCCGCCAGCACGCTTTATTTCTCTGCGCACAGCCCGTCGTTCTTTCCTTCCGTGGTGTCGGCAATGGGCATTGCCGAATGTTTACTGGCGATGCTGGTGGCTAAGCACGGAGACAGGGCAGTACAGAAAATTGCCAGCGCAGAACGTTTCCTGCTGGACTCTGGGGCCTGGGTAAAACCGGTTCGTTGATAAAAGGGGCAGTTTTGCCCCTTTCATGATTAACGCTGAATAAGATAGCGAATGGTGGGGCCATCCTGCTGAATATCCAGCACCGTGTAGCCGTGGTTTTTGGCGTCCAGCGGGATGTTATTGATGGACTGCGGGCAGTCGCTCACCACTTCCAGGATCTCGCCTTTTTTCAGCTGCGGCATTGCCTCCAGCGTGGCAACAGCCGGGTAAGGGCAGGGCTCACCTACCATGTCCAGTCGGTAATCCGGGACAATGTTCTGACTCATGCGGTTTCTCCTGTTGTGGTGCCGATAGCCTGGTTTTTACGGCGAAAGAAGCGTTTTTCCCAGCCGACGATCAGTAAATAAGCGGCAAGCAGCATCAGGTAGGTCACCAGCAGCCCGCCCAGCGGCCCAAAGGTATTCAGCAGGTTGACTTTGTCCCAGCTGGTGGCCAGCGCCGGGGAAATATCATCCCAGAACCAGGCTAATAGCGTAGAGCCAATCACGTTGCCGAGGCCAACCCACCAGTAGTGAACCTGGCCTTCAACCGCGCGGTACATCCAGCCCGTTTCGCAGCCCCCGGCCAGCACGATACCAAAGCCAAACAGCAGGCCGCCGATGACGGCGTTTGGCCCCGCCCACATAATTTTGGCTTCTACGCCAAGCTGCACATAGCTAAAGATGCCAATGGCGCTGACCGCCATGCCCAGAATAATCGCTTTGGCCATGTGGGTGCGGCCGGTGATCCACATGTCGCGGAAGGCGGAGGTGAAGCAGATCTGCGCGCGTTCGATCAGCAGGCCAAAGCCGACACCAAACAGCATCGCCAGCCCCAGTTTCGGCTGGTTTATGGCGGTCAAACCACCCCAGCCGAGCATGCCGATAAACACCAGCATCCCCATGCGGAAGCGGCGCTTAGCGCGATCCGGCTGCTGGGTGAGTGGGGAGGCAGCGGAGACTTTTTGCAGTTTGACCGGAATGCGAAATATCGGCAGCAGCGTGAAGCGCGCGCCAAACCAGCAGCCGATGGCGGTGGCAAGGGCGAAGAACCAGGCGTGCAGTGAAAACTGTGGGATACCGGTAAAAAATGCCGCAAGGTTACAGCCCATTGCCAGTCGTGCGCCGAAGCCAGCAATAATCCCACCGAGCACGGCCTGAATGATGCGAATGCGGTGCTGGGGCAGGCGAAGCTTGACGTTATTGGCCCACAGCGCGGCGGCAAAACAGCCGCCAAACATGCCGATGATCATCATGCCGTCAATGCGGGTCAGCGGGCTGCCGTCGAGATGAATCAGCTTGTAGTAACCCCATTCTTCAGCGTGAATGCCCATCAGCTGCAGGAGCTGGCCGCCCCAGCGGGTGAATTCGCCGGTCACGGCCCAGAAGGTGCCGGTGATGCCAAAGTAATAGGTGGAGAGGATCCCGGCCGCGATCACCGCGGGCATCGGTTTCCAGAAGGTTACCAGGTATTGGTGTTTAAAGGAGTGCCAGGTCATTGTTTTCGCCTCTGAACTCAGAAGAACGTGCCGCGAAGGGCAAAAGAAGGCGCAATCATACGCCCATCTTTTGGGCTTAACAGGCTGAAAAGACGAAAAAACAATCTGGATCAATTTTTGTGCCCCAGGCGGAATTGCTGGCAGGCATCGGGCTTTAATGCCAGAATTATTTTTTCTCCGCAGTCAGGATAGACGATGAAGAAGCTTTTAGTATTGGCGGCGCTGGTGGCACTGAGCGGCTGCACCGAGGTCAGAGATTATAAGCAAGTAGTGCATACCGAAGCGCCAGCGGGCATGGCGGGCTACTGGCAGTCCAGCGGGCCGCAGAGCGAGCTGGTTAGCCCGGAGGCGATTGCTTCGCTGGTGGTCACGCCGCAGGGCGATACGCTGGATTGCCGCCAGTGGCAGCGGGTGATTGGGGTACCGGGTAAGCTGTCGCATTTGTCTGGCGATCTGCGCAACGTCACCGTTAAACGTGAAATTTACGATATTGAGCTGAGCGGCGACACGCTGGAATATGCCGGGATGACGTTGAAGCGTGTCGATCGTTTGACGCCGGAATGCGCAGATTTCCTGGCTAAAAATCCTTTAGATAGCAAAGTGTCCAAAAACTAATAAATCCCCTCACCCCGGCCCTCTCCCCAGAGGGGCGAGGGGGAAAACAACAGGCAGAACAGTACGCAATTTATTCCCTCTCCCTTTTAGGGAGAGGGTTAGGGTGAGGGTAAGAAGCGACGCTGCGTTTTAAGTCAGCGCTAAACATAAAGCGAGGCACGGTTCCGGCTTAAATCGCCTTCGTTTTCTCTCCGACTGGCCAGGGTCCGGACGTCGGGAACGGCCGGAGGTTGAGAGCGTCGGGAACGCATCTCAGCCGACCCAGGACTGGGAGATAAAACGGAGGTCTGCCGCTTCAGCGGTCGATTTATTTCGCCGGGAGTCCGGGTTCTTAGGGGAGTGACGGTGACTCCCCTAAGACGTTCACAGATACAGGAGCTACAGATAAAACAGGGCTGGAAGTGAACGGAACCTTTATCGAGCGTCACATGGTCGTGGGTATTGACTACTGCCAGGCGGTGCGTCAGACGAAGCTAACTCACAGCACATCCTCCAGCACCCAAACGCTCACGCTGCCGCCGTGGCAGGTAAAGGTTGCGCTCCCTGCTGCATCAGTGTGAATCGTTTCCTCGCGATTGCCGAGATAATCACGCCAGTTTTTCTCACCGAAATTTTCGCCTAAGGTAATGTGCTTTTCGCCGTCATCGCCGTTGGACATGATAACCACGCAGCCTGGGGCTTCTGCCGTACCGCTGCGGCTAAAGCCAACGCAGTTAGGGTGATCGAACCACAAAGTCTGTACGCCGTGGGCAAAGCGCTCCCGGGCGTGAATCAGGTCGTCTAGTTGTTCGATGACCGGCATATCAATGTGGTAGTTCTGCCCGTCGCCACCTTTATCATCGTAGCTTGCGCCGAAAAGATCCGGGTAAAACACCGATGGCACGCCGTTTTCGCGCAGCAGAATTAGCGCATAGGCCAGCGGTTTAAACCAGGCTTCCACGGGGGCCTCAAGCGCCTGCAGCGGCTGGGTGTCGTGGTTAGCTACCAGCGTGACGGCGTGGAACGGGTCGGCCTCAACCAGCGTGCCGGTGAAAATCTGGCTCATGTCGTAATCGCGCCCAAGCCGGGATGCCTCATGGAAATTCATTTGCAGAGGGGCGTCAAACAGCATCGTTTTGCCGTCTACCTGGGCAATATACTCCTGCAGCTTGTCCACTTCGTGCGACCAGTATTCCGCCACGATAAACAGCGGCGTGTCCGCCACTTCTTGGACGTGCTCAATCCACGCTTTGTAAAACCAGGCCGGGATGTGTTTGACGGCATCGAGCCGGAAGCCGTTGCACTGCGTTTCCGCCATCACCCAGCGTGCCCAGTATTTAAGCTCTTCGGTTACCGCCTGGTTGCGGAAGTCGATATTCGCTCCCATCAGATAATCGAAATTCCCCAGCTCGTCGTCCACTTGGTCGTTCCAGCCTTCGCCGGTGTAGTCATTGACGATTTTGAAGATGCCGTCTTCGTCGGGGTTTTCTATATGATCCACGCCGCTAAAGCATTTGTAGTCCCAGATGAACTGTGAGTATTGCCCGGCACGGGCGGGGAAGGTGTAGCGGGTCCAGGCCTCGCAGTCGATAACCTCAGGCGAGATATCGTTGCGGTTATCGGCATTTACCCGGTTGACGCGGATGTGCTCTTTTTCGTCGGCGCCCATTTTATGGTTCACGACAACGTCCAGCAGCACTGAAACACCCTTGTCCCGCAGGGCTTTTATTGCTGCCAGCAACTGCGTTTTATCCCCGTATTTGGTGGCGACGCTGCCTTTCTGGTCAAACTCACCGAGGTCAAAGAGATCGTAACTGTCGTAGCCCACCGAATAACCGCCCGCGCTGCCTTTATACGCTGGGGGAAGCCAAACCATGTTGATGCCGATGTCGCTGAGGCTGGCCGCACGGTCAGCAACTTCTGACCAAAGCGTTCCGTCGCCGGGGGAATACCAGTGAAAAAACTGTAACAGGGTGGGGTTCGTCATCTTTTCCGCGCTCCAGAAGTCATTTAGCTGACTTCTGGAGTATGGAATAAGAATCGAAATACGGTAGGTTTACTGGTTCAGGTCACTCGGTGTTAACACGTTACCGGAGAGAAAACCGTAGGTGTTGTTCAGTGATTTTTGGCGACCACTTTGGTCAATCAGATCGCGAAGCTCGCTCAGGCGGCTGTTAAGCAGCCCTTTGATTTGATTTTCATTGGCGAGAATCATATCAAGCAGCGCCTTTGCTTCTTCCTGACTTCTTTGGCTTGACTGCGCAATCGGGTTATTGGCAATCGCTTCTACCAGTTGAACGTATTTCACTTCTTGTTCTATCAGCTCATCCCATTGTCCAGAGTGAGCAAGGTCAAGCATGGTTTGGCTGAGCGCATGCAGGGCATACCACTCATTGAGGGATGAGATGAAATCATTCATCAGATAGCATCCTGAAGTGTAGAGGGAGAAAGACCGATTTGTTTCCATGCATCTGCAATATTGGTAAGCAATCGCTCTACTTCGCTGATTGCGTCGGCATCATTACGCAAGTTAGCGTGCAGGAGACGCCGCACCATATAGTCATAAAGATTCGCAAGGTTACCAGGCAGTTCCCCTCCGATATCCATATTCAGACCTGCTTTTAGTCCGTTATCAATGATGTTAATGGCTTTGGAGAGCGCCTCTCCCTTTTGTGGCATTTGCCCCTGTTCCAGAAACAGGCGGGCTCGCACCAGGGCACTGAGTGCCCCGTCGAACAGCATGACCACGAGCTGGTGTGGACTGGCACTCATAACGGCGCTTTCCAGACCGACCTGTTGATAGGCTTGTACACCAGAACTCTTGTACATATTACATCCTTAACTTTTGTTGAACTGCTGCGCCAGGTAGTTCCCCGTATTGGTCATCTGGCTGACGAGGTTTGCCAGGGAAGTAAACTGAGCCTTGTAGCGAGCCATGGTGGCATCGATACTGTCGCTCATATCCTGTTTACGGTCTGCTACAGTTTTCAATGTTGAGGTTAGGCCATCCTGCGCGTTTTTAATGACGCCGGCGTTGATGGAACTGGTGCTCAGCATGTTGTTCAGCTTGGTGTCCAACTGGGTTGCAAAACCGGTCGTTTTGCCGTCACCAACGAAGTAGTTGATCACGCCCTGTGGGTTATCACTCAGCGCTTTAGTCAGCTTGGCATCATCCACTTTCAGTGCGCTGGAACCATCAGGTGCCAGCACCGGATCCTGGCTAATCCCTAGCTGCGCCATAATGCTGAAATCGCCGCCCTGAACCTGCGTCAGCATGCTGCGAATATCCGCCTGAATACCGCGAACGGTGCTGTCGCCGACCAACGCGCCGTTGCTGCTATCCTGTGCTGCACCCGGGTCAACTTTTACATATTTGGTCACGGTCGCAATCGTTGACTGCAGGGTGTTATAGGCTTTTACCCAATCATTAATGACTTTTTTGCTGGCATCGGTTGTGCGCGTCACGCTCAGCGTTTCGTCGGCGGTGCTTTTTGCTTTCAGGTTCAGAGTTACACCCGGCATAGCATCGCTAATACTGTTGCTCTGGCGTTCGATCACGACGCCGTTTACCGACACTTTGGCATTTTGCGACGCCGTTTGCTCGCTCAATGCGCCAGATTTGCTGGCAGAGTTGTAGCCAATCACGCCCTGCAACTGGTCGTCACCGGTGACGGTTACGGTCATATCCGAATTAGCGCCGGTGCTCTTGGACGTCAGCATCAGGCGGTAATCACCGTCGTTGGCTTTAACGACTGAGGCCGAAACATTCCCGTTGGCCCCATTGATCGCTTTTGCGATACCGTTTAATGAGGTGTCACTGTCGGAAAGCGTCACGCTTAACGGGGTCGTCGTCCCAGGCTGCGTGATGGTAAGTGTACGCGTTCCGCCCGTTGTCGCCCCTTGCTGAGCCGTGTTGCTGGCGATACTGCCGGACATTAATACCTGGCCTTTCGCCAACTGCTGGACGTTAACCGTGTAGTCAGAAAGAATGGCATCACTGGTCGTAGTGGCGCTGAATGCAGTATTCGTGCTGCTCACAGACGTTGCCAGCAGGGCACCGCTTTTGGTCAGCGCTGCCGTCGCCGTTTCCAGACCCGATATCGCCGTTTTTAATTGACCAAAGGCACTAAACTGAGCTTGATAAGTTTTGGTCTGCGTATCAAAAATAGTTAGTTTTGTCTGCTCTGCCGCATAAAGCTTATCGTAAGTGTCCTGGAGGTTCAGGGTCGTGCCTGCTCCAAGGCTAGAGATCGATGCCATTGATGTCTTCCTTTAAGTCGCTGGTAGTTTCATTAACTTATCGGCTGACTCGATGAAAAGTTTACAGCCAGGTAAAAAAAATAATCAGCCGAATAGCAGGCCGTGGATCGGCCTTATATGACGATTGTCGGAAAAGACGTATTCATTAATAGCGTGGCTGATGGACCTCCGTGCCGCAAAGATATATTTTCGAACGGGCAATAAACGCATTATAAAAGTGTAGGAAAGTTGAGGTCTGGGACAATTGTGGAAATTAATTTCTTTTAAATTCAGTGTGTTGAATTTTTTTTATCATTAATTCTAAAGTTGGAACTGAGGGCGTCGATAACCTTGTTGACGGTGAGAGACGCCGTGAGTGTTAGGCACCGAACCTAAACCCAATTTTTAAGGAATTAATACTATGTCCGTAATCAATACTAACCTGCTGTCCCTGACTACTCAGAACAACCTGAGCAAATCTCAGTCTTCACTGGGTACCGCTATCGAGCGTCTGTCTTCCGGTATGCGTATCAACAGCGCGAAAGACGATGCTGCTGGTCAGGCGATTGCCAACCGTATGACTTCCCAGGTTAAGGGTATGACTCAGGCGGCTCGTAACGCTAACGACGGTATCTCTCTGGTTCAGACCGCTGAAGGTAACCTGAACGAGATCAACACCAACTTACAGCGTATCCGTGAACTGTCCCTGCAGGCTGCTACCGATACCAACGGCACCACTGACCTGAAATCCATCCAGACTGAAATCACCCAGCGTCTGTCTGAAATCGACCGTATCTCTGGCGGCGCTGCTTTCAACGGCAAAAACCTGCTGGACGGTTCTGTTTCTACTGGTCTGAACATCCAGGTTGGCGCTAACACCACCTCTAACGATACCATCGTTATCGGCAGCGACTCTCTGATCAACGCCTCTTCCGCTAGCCTGAGCGCTGGCCTGAGCACTTCAATCGTTGACCACTCTACTGCACAGGCTGTTGTTTCTGCTGCTGATGCTGCTATCGCGAAAATCGATACTGCACGTTCTAACATGGGTGCGATTCAGAACCGTTTCGAATCTACCATCAACAACCTGAACAACTCCATCACCAACCTGTCTGCTGCTCAGTCCCGTATCCAGGACGCTGACTACGCGACCGAAGTTTCCAACATGAGCCGTGCGCAGATCCTGCAGCAGGCTGGTACTTCCGTGCTGTCTCAGGCAAACCAGGTTCCACAGGCAATGCTGTCCCTGCTGCGTTAATTTCGCAGACTGCTACAAGAAAGGTTGCTGGAAACAGCAGCCTTTTTTTGTTTTTGCAGAAAGGGGGTGACAGGGTGTTTTTAATATGAAGGTTAAGGCGTTAATTTCGGTTTTGTTCAGCGCATTATGCTTACGGGCCGGGTGCTAGCATCAGACAATCACCCGTCTGGCAAAATATTGCAACCAAAGGACAGTTATGAACAGTTTCTCCCGCACTCGGGCAATGCATCAATATTATCGCGATCTATTTACCCGAGCGATTAACCTGCCGGAAGCCGATGTTTTACCTGCGTGGCTGGTGACGGAAGTCCTGAATTTTGCCAATGCCGATTTTGCTGGCCTCGAAGACAAATTAAACCAGGCACAGACGGGGTTGAATCACGAGCAAGACAGAGCGTTAAAGCTGATGGTTGGGGCAATTATTCTGGCAAATGCGGCACTCTGCGGCCCTTCTGGAGAAAAGTCTAAGGCGATTGACGCGGAGAATGTTGAGAAAATCACGCAATGTATCGTTGAGGCACTAAAGCTCGACGGGAATAAAAACTATCTGGTTGTCGCCGTTCAGATCCTGTTCCGCATTAATGAAATAAATTCTGCCGTTTTCCTTATATCCAATAATCTTTCCGAGCTCAGTGAGTCACCCGTTGCACTAAAAATTCTCTTGCTCATCTGCCTGATGGAAGAAGATTTTAATCAGGCATATGTCATTATTCAGCAGCTTACTGAGAACATGGCGCTTATCGGGGAAGATCCTATGGCGCTGCTGATGGTCGTCACGGCTATCTACAAGCTGGGAGGCCGTCCGGACTCCTTTATCGACTTTAGCGCTTTATCCGTGACCGACGGGCAGCCTGATGCTGGCCGTTATTGCTGGTTAATTGAGCCGGCCAGTAATCATAAAACTACCGTGCTGATCGCGTGCGATCGCGCTGGTTTTACCGCTCATGGCCTGCCGTTACTGCTTTCTCTCTTCGACACCAATCGCGACGAGCTTAACGTTCATTTCCATATTTATAACTGTGATGCTGGCCTGACTCAGCAGATTGCAGGGCTTCGCGACGCGATGCCTGAACTGGCTATTTCGTTAAGCAGCGAGGCAGTGGCGCCGGGCGCGGCCGCGAATGTGCACTGTGCCAGTCGCCGGCTGGTCTTTTTATCTCATGCGCTGGAAAAAATGACCGCGCCTGTCCTGCTGCTTGAGCCGAACAGCCTCGTCAGGAAGTCGTGGACCGGGATGAAAGGGCAGCTAGAGGTCAAAGACTTACTGCTGGCCTGGGATGATACCGCGCCGTTCTGGGCGTCGATTCTGGCGACATGTCTCTATTGTGAAGGGGGCGAGCTGTCGACGAAATATCTGGCAGCCGTGGCCCGGTTTATCGATCTCAATTTACAACGCAACAATGCCGAGCGGTTCCTCGATCAAGTGGCACTGGCCGCCGTCGAAAATGAGCTTAGCGCGCTGGACAAAATGGCGATAGGCCGGGTTCAGCCGCGTACTCTCGTGGATGCGGAACATGGCGAGGATGCGTTTAGTTGGGTACTGAGTCACTCCGGGGCTGAGAGTGAGGATTATCGTCGATACAAAGCGTCGCTGTTGGAAAAGCACAGCGCGTTAATCGGTTGAGTCTGCATTTATTTCTTCAAAATAATGGATAAGCATAACGTGAGTCAGTATTACCCGGATCACCGTATTTCGCCCGTTGCTATTCAGTCTGCGGCCTGCGTCTACCATCTTTCTACGGTGGAGCCTGCGCACGCGCGCGTGCTGGAAATAGGATGTGGCGAGGGAGGATGCATTACGGCCCACGCGCTGGCGTGCCCGGAAAGCCAGGTGATGGGGATTGATATTGATGAAAGCTTGATTGCCAAAGGGCAGCGCCATACTCAGGCATTAGGGCTCAGCAATATTGAGCTGTTCACCGCCGGACTTGGGGATATTCTCGCCACTGAAGGCGGGCAGTTTGACTACATCGTGATTCGCGGTATTTTCTCGTTACTCGGCCGCCAGGAGCGAGAGGCACTCTTGCTCTGGTGCCGCCAAAATCTTTCTGCCTCCGGCGTTGTCTGCCTGCACTGGTATCCCTCCACTGGCGAACCTGACACCGCGGCGATTCGCGAAGCGCTTGGCTACCATGCAGCCCGGGACGCGAATGCCGATCCTGAGTCTCAGGTCAATGCTGCGCGAGGCATGCTGAGCTATCTGGCGATGACGCTACCGGAAGGGACACTTAAAGCCCAGGTTGAACAGGCTGAGAAAGAGAGCGATCTTGCCCTGACCCTGCGTTATCTCTCTCCGACCACGGCAGCCTTGTCTTTTACTGAGTTTTGCCGTCAGGTCGGCGACCTGGGATTGCGCTATGTTGGCGATGCGGTGCCTCAGTATGAGCTGCCGCGCGCTTATGGTGAAAAGGTCGCAACGCTACACGCCCTCGTCGCCGGGCAGCAGCGCATCTCCGCCCAACAATATCTTGATTTTGCGGTATCGCGTTCCGAGCGCTTCAGTCTGCTCAGTGCGACCAGAACCGAAGAACACCTCCCGGCATTGCCCGATAGTTCGTGCCTCGAATCACTTTATTGGGCGGGAAACTTTAGCCGCAAAATGAACGAGAATGGGGCGATATACAACGGCCATATTGGCGGGGATGGGCAGCAGTCTAGTAGCGAGAATCCGATCACTTTACGCATTCTGGATCTGCTGGGGGCTGCCTGGCCATTCAGCCTAAGCGTCGAACAGTTGGTCATTAACTGCCGCAAGCCGGAAGACAATACCGACGTGCGGGAGGCAGTCCTGAACGTACTGAAAGATCTGTATCTCACTCAGCCTGCCGGACTCTACTGGCGCTGTACTCCAGGGGCCTATGATCGGGCTGAAAATGACACGCTACGGCCAATTTTATCGCTGAAAAACGGCGTGTCAGAAGAGAATGCCTCACAAGTATACAGGAACCTCTGGGGTGGCGAGTTTTCTGTCACGCCTGAAGAATGGCGCTATTTGCAACACGGTTTAGCCGGTGTGGATGCCGAGGCGTGGCAGTGTTTTATGTCGCTACGTAAAAAAGGCGCGTTGACGGGGTCTCCGGTGGCCTGGAAAAAGCACTACCAGCTTTTTTTACGTACGGGGAAAACACAATTTTTGCTACCGCTGTTGAACAATTTGCTGCTGCTCAGTGTTTCGATATCGCGAGGCGGCTTGCTTAGCAAAGATGTTAATGACTTACCCCAGCGTGAATCAGAACTTGCGGAAGATACTTACGACCGGATTAATCGTTTAATTCGTGAGAAAAAGATTCAGGATGCGAAAACCTGTGCTGAGAAGCTACTGAAAGAGAACCCAGAGGATGTTGCCGCGCTTCGCTGTTATTCGCGAACGCTTGTGCTGTCCAATCGTTGGGATGAAGCAAAAGAAGTGCTTTGTCGGCTGATGGGACACTATTTCTCCAGTCTGGATATTTATTACGATCTGGCGACAGGGCTACAGAAAACAAACCAACATTATTACGCGATTCTTCTCCTGCAGGGGTTGTTAAGGCTGGAAGATAAAAACGTCAATTTCTGGCATAGCCTTGCGTACTCATATTACCAGCTGGGTGAAATGTCCCTGGCGGAAAAGTGTTCTCGTGTTTCGTTACGCTGCGACGAGGTGAAAGCGATTCACTTTGCCACGATGGGGATCATTCTCAGCGACAGCCAAAAACTTGACGAGGCCGCCTGGTTTCTTAACAAAGCGATCGCGCTGGAACCGAGTAATTTTGACTACTTTACCGCACTGCTGTTTGCAATGACCCACGACCATAAGGTAACGGCAGAGCAGCTGTACCAGAAACATCTGCAATACGGTGAGACGGTAGGCGCATGGGCCGCGGCTTGTCATCTGCAGCTGCCTTATCGGGGTATAAAAAATCCTGATAAAAAACTGCGCGTGGGCTTTGTTTCCGGGGATTTACGCAAGCATCCCGTAAGTCACTTCTTAGCGCCGTTCTGGGATGGGCTGGACAGAAATCATTTCGAGCTGGTGGGGTACAGCACCTCTTATGTTCATGACGAGGTCACTGAACATTTTGCAGCCGGTTCCGTGCTATGGCGGCAGGTGGACAAGTTAAGCAACCAGCAGCTTGCTGAACAAGTTTATCATGACGGGATTGATATTCTGTTTGATCTCTCGGGCCACACTTCTGACAACCGTCTGCCGGCGTTTGCGCTTCGCCCTGCACCGGTACAAATCTCCTGGATTGGCTACCCCGGCACAACCGGTTTGAAAACGATGGATTACCGCATTGTGACCGCGACGCTCGCTGAGCCAGCCGATCTTGAACAGCAACTGACCGAAAGCATCATGTTTATTGAGATGCGTAAGTTCTTTGAGCCCGATCCGCAAAGCCCCGATATCGAACCTCTGCCGGCGCTTAAAAACGGTTACCTCACCTTCGGCAGCTTTAATCGCCCTAAAAAGATCAACGACGAAGTCCTCCGGGTGTGGGCCACTATCCTGGCACAGTCTCCTGAAGCCAAATTTGTTATCGGTTTTATGAACGATGAAAAAATGGTGGTCGAGATGACGAGGAAACTCGAGCTGCTGGGTATTGAACCGTCGCGCCTGATATTCAAGAAAAGAGCACCGCTGCTTGATTATCTGGCTTACCACAATGAAATCGACATTTTACTTGATGCATTTCCCTACTCTGGCGGCACCACCAGTAACCACGCCTGCTGGATGGGCGTGCCAACGCTGACGCTGTGCGGTGCCACAATGGCTGCCCGACAGGGTGTCGATATTATGCGCATTCATGGACTGGAAAACTTTATTGCCTACAGCGAAGAAGATTACATCCAGAAGGCGCTGAGCTGGTGCGACCGGCTCCCTGAACTGAATGAAATACGCATGACAATGCGTGAAAGAATGCCGGCGGAAACCGCGGACGGCTTCAACGTGGCTGACACTTTTGGACGAGCGTTGCGGGAAGCATGGCGAATTTACTGTGCCGGTGAAGCACACCGTACGTTCACAGTATTGGAATAAGGCGCGGGCCGCGCCAACTGGTTTCACACCGAGGTGTACTATGAAAAATATTTTTGTCACCAGCCCTCTGCTTCCGCCTCTGGAGGAGTTTGTTCCTTACCTCGAGCAGATTTGGGGGAATAAATACCTGACCAACAACGGGCCATTTCATCAGCAGCTAGAGCAGGCGCTGGCCGATTATCTGGGCGTAAAATATCTTTCGCTGTTCTCTAATGGCACGCTGGCGCTGCTGACCGCGTTCCAGACGCTGCGTCTGAGCGGCGAAGTAATCACCACGCCTTACTCATTTGTGGCGACATCGCACAGCCTCTTGTGGAATGGCCTGACGCCGGTCTTTGCCGATATTGACCCGCAGACGTTCAATATTAATGCCGACGCGATTGAGGCGCTGATCACCCCGCAAACGACGGCCATTATGCCAGTGCACTGCTATGGCATCCCCTGCGATGTGGATAAAATTCAGCGTATCGCCGACACCTATGGCCTCAAAGTTATTTACGATGCGGCGCATGCCTTTGGCGTGAAGCAAAACGGTAGCAGCATCCTGAACTGCGGTGATTTGTCTATCCTGAGTTTCCACGCCACCAAAGTGTTTAATACTATTGAAGGCGGGGCGATTATCTGCCCGGACGCCAGAACCAAGAAACGCATTGATTACCTGAAAAACTTTGGCTTTGCCGACGAAACGACGGTAATTGCGCCGGGCATTAACGCGAAAATGAATGAGGTGCAGGCGGCGTTTGGCCTGTTGCAGCTTCAGCATATTGACGGCGCCTTAAGCGCCCGGGCCGACATTTATCAGCGCTACTGTGAAGGTCTGGCCGATATTCCTGGCCTTGAGTTTTATACCCAGAAAAGCGATTACGAGTGGAACCACGCTTACTATCCCGTGCTGATAGATGAACGCTTCCCGGTGAGCCGCGACGCGCTGTACGACGCATTAAAAGAAGAGGGGATTTATACCCGTCGCTATTTCTATCCGCTTATCAGTTCCTTCGCGATGTACCGGCATCTGCCGTCCTCCTCGGCGGAGCATTTGCCGGTAGCCAACGACCTGGCTAACAAGGTGCTGTGTTTGCCGATATTCCCGGATCTCGAAGAAGAACAGCAACTGCGTATTATCGCGGCAGTCAGGCGGATTGCTAAAGGGCAAAGCGTCGCCGCATAGCAGGGCGATTGTGTGAATAAAAAAGGGCTTTGTCTTGCGACAAGGCCCTTTTTACTGTGTTGAACGTGCTGTTAGAGCTCGGCGATACACATCAAGCGCTCGCTGCGCTCAAGGTAGCGCTGGCCGGACAATTTGAACATGCCGTTAATCAAGAGTGGATTATGCAGGCCGTGGCGTATCAGCCAGTCTTCGTGCGTTTTTTTGCCTTTGCCAACCGGGATAATGGTGACTTTGCGGGCGACTTTGCCGAGGATTTCCTGCATCTGTTCGACGGTAAAGAAGCGGATGTTAAACAGCGAGTCGGTCTCTTTTTTCACCTTAAAGTAATCAGCAAATGACTGATTATGGGCGTTATGTACCGTGACGATCATTCTGCCGCGAGTGATACGGGCCTGCTCAAGCGCCATTTTTTGGATATCTTCATCCGCAAATAGCCCCCAAAACCCATTGTGGTAACTGACATCAAAATGCTTGTCCGGGTACTGCAGCTCGAAGGCATTCATCACGGAAAAACGATCCTGCAGGGAGGGGTAAAGCTTTTTCGCAAGACTCACGGATTCTGGCGAAAAGTCTATTCCGTGGCCCTCTGCGCCACGCTTTGTCAACTGGACGATATCGCGAAAGCTACCGGCAGCAATCTCCAGAACCCGCTTTTCACGGCTTTTTCTGACCGCATCAATATAGTAGGCGTGGCGAAGATCGTTTTGATAATGGTCGAAGATACCCTGCCATTTATGGTCCCAGTCCTCGGCCGTGGTGAGCTTTTCAGGCTCTGTTATTTGGCTCATATCTCTATCCTGTGAATGATTTCTCAGCGACGTAATGGCGCGTAAAAACGGCATTTTGTACGACAACGGCAGGTTGTATAGGCTGGCGGGTGAAACAATGGAGATGATTGGTAATCATGTCGTAGCCTGCCATGACCGAAAATTCGACCCCAGCGGAAAAGCGGGGGTTTATGTCCATCAGGTAATCCCCGGTGGGGTGGCGCATAAATTCAATATTGATGCAGCCGTTCAGGTCGAGCAGCCTGGCAACTTCTGCCGCTTTGGCAAGCAGCCCATCATCCTGGAGGATTTCAACGGTTAATCCGGCCCCGTTCGCGGTGCGCAATAGCTCTTTGCGGGCAACGCCCACCCATTCGCCGGACTCGCGCTGCCGGACAATATCAATGACGTGAACATCTCCTGGCAGATACGGCTGGACAATCCAGTCATTGCCGTTCAGCCGCTGACGTAGCTCAGTCAGTTCGGCTTCGGTCTCCACGCGGCGAAGCCCTTCGCTGCTGCGGCCATGCCTTTGTTTGAGAATGACCGGGAAACCAAATGCAAGCTCGTGTGACTCGGCAAGTGCTACGGCAGGCAGTGGAAGAAAAATGCCGTTATGTGCAAATTGTTTACTCCAGGTCAGTTTGTCCCTGGCGAGCGTAATGGCATCCGCGGCCATCAGCGCCAGCGTGGCGGATGAACACAGTTCACCGCGGGCATCAGAAAGCGCGTCCACTTCGACATCGGTCAGCGGGATGATGGCTTCAATGCGATGTTGGTCGCAAATTGCATTGATACTTTCTATAAAATCCTGGCTATCCGTTGCACGGGGAACCTGTACAAAATTGTCGACCAGACGAGAAGCATACACCCATTTTTCGGGATAAATATCACACCCAATGACGGTGTGGGATGCGCGTTTCAGCGCATTTATCACGGCTGGTGCAGACATTGACCCTATAGCCGTAATTAAAATGTTCATGTAAATGACCTGTCTTGTAATCTGCTTCGCCTGGCGGCAGGGGGAGCTTTCCGCAGAGAAACGACGCGTATATTTATCATTGTATGATAACCCGGCCAGAGATCAGGCCTGGAATAACAGATGATTTTATCCTTTTTTTACCGGATAGATTCTCCGGCTTAATTTCTCCGGTTTCGCTATAGTATGTGACGTTAATATTTAACAACCAATTGATACTTTTAAGTAAGCCGGAACATGATTTGCCATACTTTATGGTTAAATTTCGAGGGGTTTATTTCTTCATAACCTCCAAATAACCCCCCATTTCACCCACTATTCATCCGATTAAAACCCCTGCAGAAACGGATAATCATGCCGATAACTCAACTAACGCAGGGCTGTTTATCGTGAATTCACTGTATACCGCTGAAGGTGTAATGGATAAACACTCGCTGTGGCAGCGTTATGTACCGCTTGTGCGTCACGAAGCATTGCGCCTGCAGGTACGTCTGCCGGCGAGTGTGGAGCTCGACGATCTGCTACAGGCAGGCGGCATCGGGTTGTTGAATGCAGTCGAACGTTACGATGCCCTGCAGGGAACGGCATTTACTACCTACGCGGTGCAGCGCATCCGTGGGGCGATGCTTGATGAGTTGCGCAGCCGTGATTGGGTGCCGCGAAGCGTCAGGCGTAACGCTCGCGGTGTGGCACAGGCGATTGGTCAACTGGAGCAAGAGCTGGGGCGTAACGCTACCGAGACGGAAGTCGCGGAGCGACTGGACATCCCGCTCGAAGAGTATCGCCAGATGTTGCTCGACACCAATAACAGCCAACTCTTCTCTTATGACGAGTGGCGGGAAGAGCATGGCGATAGCATTGAACTGGTCACCGAGGAACACCAGCAGGCAAACCCGCTACAGCAATTACTGGACAGCAATCTTCGCCAGCGCGTAATGGAAGCCATTGAGGCTTTACCGGAACGCGAACAACTGGTGCTGACGCTCTATTACCAGGAAGAGCTGAATCTCAAAGAGATTGGCGCGGTGCTTGATGTGGGTGAGTCACGGGTTAGCCAGTTGCATAGCCAGGCGATCAAGCGTTTGCGCACCAAACTGGGTAAGTTGTAGGGAGTGCCGCACAATTATCTGACGACCTGGGAATTATCATGACGGTGCAGCAGTCAAAAAGACGGCCATTAAGCCGCTATCTCAAAGATTTCAAACACACCCAGACACATTGTGCACATTGCAGTAAGCTGCTCGACCGCATCACGCTCACGCGCAGCGGGGTGATTATCAATAAAGCCACCATAGCTCAACTTGATACACTTATTGATGAAGCTACCTGGCTTATCGAGCAAAAAGAGTGGATGGCGCTGTGTCGTTTTTGCGGTGATTTGCACTGCAAAGAACAAAACAATTACTTCGATATTATTGGCTTTAAACAGTATCTGTTTGAGCAGACTGAAATGAGCCACGGGACGATTCGTGAATACGTGGTTCGTCTGCGCCGCCTGGGGAACCATTTGAGCGAGCATAAAGTCCCGCTTCCCGCCTCGCTGCAAGGCCTGTTGGACGAGACGCTGGACGCCTGGCTGCCCCGTACCAGCACCAATAATTACCGCATCGCATTACGCAAATACTGGCAATTTCAGGTGCAGGGACATGCGATCCCGCGTCAGGAAATTAGCGCAACCTCCGATATATACTAAATTTGCATAAGTTGTAGCGGACTGGTTTTGATATATCCCGAAGCCGCCCGCTACACTACAAAAAAATGTAAATAATCGGGGTAAACATGAAATTAAAAATGATGGGGCGTCAGGCGCTGATGGGCGTGCTGGCCGTTGCTCTGGTGGCCGGCGCAAGCGTGAAAACCTTCGCGGCTGAAAATCTTCTGAATAAAGTGAAAGAGCGCGGCACGCTGCTGGTGGGGCTGGAAGGCACTTATCCGCCGTTCAGTTTCCAGGGCGATGACGGCAAGCTGACCGGCTTTGAAGTTGAGTTTGCCGAACAGCTGGCTCAGCACCTGGGCGTAAAAGCCGCGCTGAAACCGACCAAGTGGGACGGTATGCTGGCGTCTTTAGATTCTAAACGCATTGACGTGGTGATTAACCAGGTCACCATTTCCGACGAACGTAAGAAAAAATACGACTTCTCCACCCCTTACACCATTTCCGGTATTCAGGCGTTGGTGAAAAAAGGCAACGAAGGCAGCATTAAAACTGCGGCTGACCTGAAGGGCAAAAAAGTGGGCGTGGGCCTCGGGACTAACTACGAACAGTGGCTGCGTGAAAACGTGCCTGGCGTAGATATCCGTACCTACGATGATGACCCAACCAAATATCAGGATCTGCGCGTGGGCCGTATTGACGCGATTCTGGTTGACCGCCTCGCTGCGCTGGATCTGGTGAAGAAAACCAACAACACGCTGGCGGTAGCGGGGGATGCGTTCTCCCGTCAGGAAGCGGGCGTTGCCGTGCGTAAAGGCAATGAAGATCTGCTGAAAGCCATCGACGCAGCCATCGCTGAGATGCAGAAAGACGGATCTCTGGCTAAGCTGTCCGATAAATGGTTCGGTGCGGACGTCACTAAGTAACCCGATATCACAGTGAAAAGGTGCTGATTTCAGCACCTTTTTTTATTTCTAACTGAATACCACGTCCTATGGACGTGGTTATCGGCTTTTTGGCTCTGCCAGTAATGCTACTCATGGGAAAATCCGAATCCGTT
>NZ_FXAS01000077.1:0-4551 GCF_900177785.1 Cedecea sp. NFIX57
TCAGTCGCTTTCGCTTGCTAACTCGAGGTGGCGTATAATACGCTTTCCTCTTTCAGAGTCAAGCGTTTATTTTCGCTTTCGTCTGACTGACTTCCAGGTTGTGAAGCCGCTTTCGAAGCCGCTTCGCCGTGTCAGTGGAGGCGCATTATAGGGAGTTCTCAGAGCCTGACAACCCCTAATTTGAAAAAAACTTTCAAGCGTCGTTTTTTTACTCAAAATGGCGCTAAAGTGCCAGTTTTTCGAGCCTTTCAAAGCCGTAACGTTGCAAAACGGGCATTAATTGCGCAGTTTCAGGCGTAAACGCCATACAATAAGCAATATTCGAATCTGCAGACGCCGCTTCAGGCGCTTCATGTTCCAGTAACCAAACGGTACGCCTTGCAATCGCGGCACCGGAATCAATCAGCCTCGTTCCCTCAGGTAACACTTCCAGCAGCTCTTCCTGTAATAGAGGGAAATGCGTGCAGCCTAATACAACGGTATCCGGCGGCTCCGACATCCGTAACCACGGACGCAGGATTTTACGCAGCTCGTCCAGCGGCACAGGCTCACCATGAAGCTTCGCCTCAGCCAGCTCCACCAGTTCGGCAGAACCCAGCATCTCAATTTTGCATTCGGTAGCAAATCGGGAGATAAGCTCGTGGGTATAAGGACGCTTGACCGTACCGCGTGTGGCCAACAGACCCACAACCCCATTTGTCGTCAAACGCGCAGCCGGTTTAATAGCAGGCACAACGCCAACAACAGGGAAGTCGAACTTTTCGCGTAAAGCAGGGAGGGAAACAGTGCTTGCAGTATTACAGGCAATAACAGCGAGGGCTAAAGGATAATGCTGCTGGACAGCAGTCACTATTGAGACCACCCGGTCGACGATAAACTCTTCGCTCTTTTCGCCGTAAGGAAACGCCACGTTATCGAAGGCGTAGATGTAATGAAGATCCGGCAGAAGCTGCCGAATCTCATTGTAGACGGACAGCCCACCAACGCCGGAGTCAAAAACCAGCACGGTGGGATGTGCATCAGAAGGTGTAGCTGCCAGACAAGTAGTATTCCCGTCCTGCAGTATGGTAGCCATAAACCGTCTCGTAATCTTTATCGAACAGGTTAGCTATTCTACCACGAACGGTCAGCTGTGACGTGACTGGATACGACAAGGCAACATCCCACAGGCTGACACCGCCCATTTTCACGGTTTGATAGGTATTGAAATCGGTGTCGTAGCGTGAGCCCAGGTAATGATAAGTTACGCTCCAGTCCAGATCGTAGAGCGCCCAGTCAAGCTGGTACTTCACCTGTTGTTTAGCGCGACGCGCCAGCGGCGCATCGGTCAGACCATTGCGAGCATCAACATAGTCATAACTAACGCTGTGCTGCACGGGCCCGGTATCAAAGGAAGCCGTCCCTTCAATGCCTTTGATGTTGGCCTTGCCGACGTTGTAATAGCTATTCGTCCCGCTGTTGAAGTCGATCAGGTTATCAACAAGGTTGCGATAACCCGAAACGCGCCAGTTCACGCCGGAAGTTAACCCTTCAAATGCCCCTTCCCACTGACGGCTTTCTTCTGGGTTCAGATCTCTGTTCCCGTAGAAGCCAAACAGTTGCCCCTGGTTTGGCGCCTTAAAGGCCGTGCCGTAGGAGGCAATAAAGCGATATCCTTCAATAAACTCCCATGCGGCGCTACTCTGCCAGGTACCGTGATTACCGAACTCTGAGTTGTTATCGTTACGTGCGGCACCTTCGAAGGTGAAATCACCTACCTTTTGCAACGCCGTCAGATAAACGCCGGTATTACGCTGATCGTAGCCGTCAGTCACATAGTTTGTGCCTGGCTCAGTGCTCTGTTTCTGCCAGTCGACGCCCGCGCCAATATTCCCTGTCCCCACCTCGACGGAGTTCGTCCATTGCAGGTTGTACTGCTTGATTTCATCCAGAGTAGCGCTTGAGTCGTAGCGACCCAGGCGAGGATCGAAATTGTAATCTTTGCTGTGTCCGTAGCTGGAGATCAGCTGCGAATGGAAGATATCGTTATTAAAGCGCAGCCCCGCGTCCCATGTCTGGCTGTAAAGCTGACGGGTATCCACCAGCACGCCGGGGATATAGCTGCTGCCGTCATAGGCCGTGCGGTTATCATAACCGTAGCCACGTACAAAACCGCTCCATTGCTCAGAGAAGTTGTGTTCAAGCGCCCCATACAGAGATTTACTCATAAAGCCGTCGCGATCGGGCTGACGCAGGCCGCCGGTATTACCATCAGCCACAACGTCAAAGCCTTTGGTGTACTCATAGTTGCCAGCCAGAGTCACGCGAGTGTTATCCCCCAGCTTTTGCTGCGTGCTGGCATCATAGTTCTGGTAGCCGTTTGAGCCCACTCCCGCCGTCAGCGTTGTGCCGTCTTTATCACGAGTAGTGATAATGTTGATGACCCCGCCAATAGCATCAGAGCCATAGACAGCTGAACGAGGCCCACGGATGTACTCTACGCGCTGCACAAGAGAGACTGGGATTTGGCTGAGATCGGAAGAGCCGGTCACCCCGGCCTGATTCAGACGGATGCCGTCAATCAGGACCAGCACATGGCTGGAGTTGGTCCCACGAATAAATACGGAGGAGAGCTGACCAAGGCCACCGCTTTGCGCAATATCCACTCCCGGCAGGCGGCGCATCACGTCCGTCAGAGATTTTGACTGCCAGCGGTCGATATCTTCACGCGTGACCACCGACGTCGGCGCAAGTACGGTTTCTAGGGGTTGCTGAAAACGATTTGCAGTCACTATCAGGGTATTGTCAGTATTGCTGTCCTGCGCCCAAACTGAAAAAGCCGTTGCGGACAAAGCCGTCAACAGCGAAACCTTCTTTATCATCATTTATATAAGCATCCGCTTTCGAATAGGATGCCGCAGATATGGCAAATAGCACGCGATAGCCATATCACTTGCGACGTCGTTCCGGCAGGTCTTCGGGCTTGGAGGCTTAATTAAGATGAGGACTTCCCGCTTATATAAGAAAGCAGTGTCTGCATAATGCGTTCATCTTGCCGTTCCTTACCGCTGCGCGTCAGCCCCAGAATCACACTGGGTTCCCTTTTAACTCTCAGGAGGCCGGAAAAGCCATGCTACCGTTAGGCTTATACGGATGTCCAGACTTCCGGCTGAACTTCTTAACGCGATCGGGCTGGACATCCC
Source organism: Cedecea sp. NFIX57 (assembly GCF_900177785.1). Taxonomy (NCBI): domain Bacteria; kingdom Pseudomonadati; phylum Pseudomonadota; class Gammaproteobacteria; order Enterobacterales; family Enterobacteriaceae; genus Cedecea; species Cedecea sp. NFIX57. Next base: position 3,183 of record NZ_FXAS01000077.1, read on the forward strand.
GGGTCGAATCCCTACAATCGCCGCGTAGTTTGTATTCATTGACCGACTGGATGGCTAGCCATGACCCCTGAACACCTCCCGACAGATCAGTACGACGCGCAACTGGCGGAAAAAGTCACTCGCCTCGAAGGCATGATGGCGCCTTTTGCCGCACCGGCCCCGGAGGTATTCCGCTCACCGGTAAGCCACTACCGCATGCGAGCTGAGTTCCGCATCTGGCATGAAGGTGACGACCTGTATCACATCATGTTCGATCAGCAGACCAAAAGCCGCATCAGGGTCAACAGTTTCCCGGCGGCCAGCGAGCTTATCAACGCTCTGATGCCCGCCATGCTGGACGGCGTCCGAGATATTCCCGCTCTGCGCCATAAGCTGTTCCAGATTGACTACCTGACTACCCTGAGCAATCAGGCCGTGGTGTCTTTGCTCTACCACCGCAAGCTGGATGATGAATGGCAGCAGCATGCCGAGGCGCTGCGTGACAGTCTGCGTGCCCGTGGTTTTAACGTGCACCTAATTGGCCGCGCGACGAAAACCAAAATTGAGCTGGACCAGGATTTTATCGACGAAAGCCTGCCGGTTGCCGGTAAAGAGATGATTTACCGCCAGGTTGAGAACAGCTTTACTCAGCCAAACGCGGCCATGAATATTCAGATGCTGGAATGGGCACTGAGCGCGACAGAAAATTCAAGCGGCGACCTGCTGGAGCTCTACTGCGGGAACGGCAACTTCTCGCTGGCGCTGGCCCGCAACTTCGACCGCGTGCTGGCGACCGAAATCGCTAAACCGTCCGTGGCTGCGGCACAGTACAACATCGCGGCCAACAATATTGAGAACGTGCAGATCATCCGCATGGCGGCGGAAGAGTTTACCCAGGCAATGAACGGCGTGAGGGAGTTTAACCGCCTGCAGGGAATCGATCTCAAAAGCTATCAGTGCGAAACCATTTTTGTCGATCCGCCCCGCAGCGGCCTGGATGCTGACACGGTAAAAATGGTGCAGGCCTATCCGCACATCCTTTATATCTCCTGCAATCCACAAACGCTGTGCGAAAATCTGGAGACATTATCCCAGACTCACAACATCACCCGCCTCGCGCTGTTTGACCAGTTCCCGTACACGCATCACATGGAATGCGGCGTACTGCTCACGCGTAAATAGAAAAAGGACGCCGAGGCGTCCTTTCAGACTGCTGACTAACCCCACTGTTTTTTGGTGGGGTTCTGTTTTTGAGCGACCGCAGGTCGCGATCGCGATATTTTTTCTCTCACCCTGCCAGCGTTTTCAGCCACAGCCTCCGGGCCACATATCCCCTCATGAAGGCCGTCACCATGCTAAAAAGCCAGCAAAGATGCGCCAGCAGCGCCAT
>NZ_FXAS01000051.1:0-18791 GCF_900177785.1 Cedecea sp. NFIX57
GGCGAGTGGCCATCAAACGAGGTTCATGAGCTGCTGCCGTGGAACTTCCTGCCTGTAAAATAATCATTACGCCACGTCCAGGATGGGGCGCTTACACACATCCGTATTCCGCCGGGGAGGTGGAGCGTGACGGGGTCATTCGCAACGGGGGGCTGCTGAACAGTGTCGGTACTCACAGGTGCTGCCGAAACGCTGACTGGAATAACCTCTGGCGCTTTTGCGCGCCGTTCCGCCAGCGCGACATCCTGCGGCCACTGTCGCAGTGATTTGAAAGGAATATCGTAAAGGTCGCAATATTGTTCACGGGTGAGGCCGCTGGAGCGCCATGCGGTGACGTGATGCTTTTTCTGGTCAAGAGTCCATCGAATTTTGGGCATTGTTTAGTCTCCACGAGAGTTGTACGAATGCCGGTCATACTAACGACCTGAAAACTCCTGTGAAGATGAGTTCACCGCGACGTTACGACGCAGGCTGGCGGCCGGGCCGTGACTGCGACCATGCTCGAGTAAGAGAGCAATATCGGGGGCCACACACCGGGGGAAGCGCTTCTGCTTTTGTGCGCTGGCCAGCCAGCGGGTGAGGAACAGGTTTTCGGCCCAGGGCGTGCAGGCGGCACCCTCCTGGCGGGCCAGGGCCAGCGCCACCAGGGCGCAGAACGCCAGATGGGAGAGCGCCGCGACGGTGCTCTCCGGGGAGTCAGTTTCAGGGTGCGCGGTCAAAGGCCGTCCTGACGAAGGATTAATGGCGGATTTGGGCGAGGTCGTCTTCAGTCAGGCCGGTCATTTTCATGACTGTGCTGCTGTCGATACCATTTTGCAACATGGTACGGGCAATTTTCAGCGTGGCTTCGCGTCCGCCTTCGTAGCGGCCTTTTTCAATCCCGCGTTGTTCGCCGAGCTGAATGCCTTTCTCAATGCCCTTCTCAATGCCCTTCTGTTCAAGCTGCTGTGCGATGGTCATCAGTGCGTCTCCGTGTTGCGGCACCCGCTGTGCCAGTTCGCGTACAAAGGCTTCGGAGTCTGCGGACTCCCCGGCCTGTATTAAGTATTGTATCAGGGTCATCACCAGGGGTGAAGACAGGGTGTCTGCCATCAGGAGCGTGACCAGCTGGTCCGTCAGGGTGGCGATGTCGCGCTGGTGAATATGTTTCTGCAGCAGTGTCAGGGCAGCCATACTGCGATGGGTCATAATCACACCTTGAACTGGCAATTGAAGTTAATTCCGCGGCTTCACAGGAAGGTATTAACCGAAGCCGTTTCCAGCAGACTCAGTATCACCGCCATACGCTGTCCGTTGAGCAACAACACCGGCGTCTCATCCGCCTGTAACACAGGCTGCTGCGACAGGCCACGCTGCAGCGCCTCAGCCAGCGGTTTCAGCATCGCACCGACGGTGCCCAGGCAGGCAGCCTTACGGCTGCGGCTTGCCATAACCTTCAGGTGCTGTTATAACCGCAGTACCCACACACTCTGTGAGACAATGATATGGCCCACAGCAGACCTTCCCGTAAACGTAAATCCCTTGTACGTCATTCCGACCTGCCCCGTTATGTAGTTAGACTTCATGACGATGAGGATACCGGCGGGGAGGCGGCCATCTTTCGCTTCGATGCATTTGATGACGCCGTCAACTGTTGTGCTGACCTTGATATTCCTTTCTTCGTTGACGACGGGAATAAAAAATGCGTTTTCTGGTTTGTCCACGCCGGGATTTCCGGTGACACATACATTGCCCGCTTCACGGAACGCGAACTCGTCGCCCTCGCGGCCTGTATCAACGCCGGTCCCCTGTACTGTCCCGACTGCGGTACCATCCACTCCCCTGACGATGTCACTCACGCCTGATGCTGCCCCGTTTTGCGCACATTGCTGGCCAACTGGCTGCACAGACAGCCGGAAGGCACTGTCCGCCCGGTTATCATTGAGTCGGTGGTAAAAATCATGGCCTGCGGGGCACTGTTGCAAAGTTAGCGATGAGGTAGCCTGGCCTTTGCGTAGTGCGCGCATTACCTCAATACCTTTAATTGTGGCGTAAGCCGTCTTCATGGATTTAAATCCCAGCGTGGCACCGATTCTCCTTTTCAGCTTGCCATGATCGCATTCAATGACGTTATTCCGGTACTTAATCTGTCGGTGCTCAACGTCAGGCGGGCATCGGCCTTCACGTTTGAGCAGGGCCAGCGCACGGCCACAGGTGGGCGCTTTATCCGTATTGATGAATCGCGGGATCTGCCACTTTTTCACGTTATTTAATATCTTTCCCAGAAAACGGTAGGCGGCTTTGCTGTTACGCCGGGAGGAGAGATAAAAATCGACAGTGCGGCCCCTGTTGTCGACGGCCCGGTACAGATATGCCCAACGGCCATTGACCTTCACGCAGGTTTCATCCATGTGCCACGGGCAAAGATCGGAAGGGGCCAGTACCCGCGTAGTCGCTTCTCCATTTCAGGGGCATAACGCTGAACCCAGCGGTAAATCGTGGAGTGATCGACATTCACACCACGCCCGGCCAGCATCTCCTCCAGCTCACGGTAGCTGATGCCGTATTTGCAGTACCAGCGTACCGCCCACAGAATGATATCACGCTGAAAATGCCAGCCTTTGAATGGTTCATGTGCTGCTCCGTCAGCAAAAGGTGACCATAATTTTATCACTTCCACATTTTTGCAACAGTGCCTCATCCACCGCCACCATCCCCACGATGGTAGTACCCCGAAACATAAACGTCTTTTACGGTTACCAGGTTGAGGCGACTCAGTTCTTCCACAGAATGCACTGTCGCTTTCATCGCCACTCCTTTCAGCATAATTATCCGGTTATCCCGGGAGATTCCTTGTCAGGCTCCCGGGTCATCACCAGAGGTATTTTTCGTTGCCTGTCCGCCAGGCCAGATGACACGACAGCCAGCAAGGTACAGATTGTTTTCCGCTGTCAGACGGGAGCTCTGACGAAAGGCATTATCGGTAAAAAGACACTGCCCTCCGGAGAACTCACTGCTGCGTATCACGACCAGGTTTTCCCCGGAAGCAATGTTAATATGGCTCCCCCCGGGAATATCTGTATGGCTGTACAGGTCACTGATTTTCCAGGTCACCCGGTGCTCCCCTTCCCGGGTCAGCAGAGGTTGCGGTTTCCCCGGCCCTATAAGCACATTGCTGCCAGTGAACACCACCCTTTGTGGTAACGTACCTTTTAAGTGCAGACTGACGCCCTTAAAATGGCAGCCAGAAAAGTGAACACTTTCACTGCTGAGCCACCAGGAGGCTCCAGGCCCGCCTCCTTCTACATGGCAGTGGGTGAACATTAATTCTCCCGGGCCATTAACAGTATTGCGGCAGATGGCAGAAGGATGACTGCCAATATAAGGGGCACTGTCGTCCAGGTCGCTGATAATCAGATCATGACGGCTGTCCAGCCGGATACCACAGCCTTCAATCAGATTGCTGCGCAGGCTGTCGCGGGTATAACTGACCAGCGTCATTTCCCCGTCAATCTGGCACCCTCTCATCTGCAGACCGTCGGCATTCGCCCGCAGGACACCCGGGCCATCAGGAAATGATGCCCGGGTAATATGAACATCCGTCAGAGTAAGGTCTGAGGTAAAGGTGTCGGCTATCAGCATCGTACAGGAGTGTCGTTCGACCCGGATGCGACGGGCAGACTGTCCCCATTGCCCGCCTGAATTAGCCAGTGACAGGATGCCACTGTTTCCCAGATACACCAGGTCATGCTCGTACTGTCCGTGAGTGTTGAAGCCTCCTTCGTAGTCACCGGTTGCATGGCAGTTTTCCACCTCGCAGTATGACGATGCGGTAAAGTCATTCAGATGCCTGGCATTGGCGGTAGTACAGTCACTGATATGCCCATAAAGGCAGTATATTTGTTGGGTGAGATACCCTGCGCCGCCGTAGGTCGTGGTGGGAGGGTTATTCAGGGAGCATTGTTCGGTCCGATAGCCAGTGTTCCAACGTCGGAAGATCACGGGCCAGAATGTCCCGGTAGCACGGATATTCCGGACGTTGCAGTTTACCGCATACTCCAGCGCCAGCGGGTGAATACCATTGTCGGCAGAGGCACCTGTACCGTCAAAAACCATATTTATCACACAGATGTTTTTCACCGGAGAAACCGGCGTCCAGTGCAGGGTATCCCCTGAGGGCAGGGCGTATCCGGTTTTGTAATTCACCCGGATATGATCATCTCCGCAATATTCAGTGACCTGAACCAGGCGCTGTATTATTCGCTCAGCCCGCCCTTTCAGTCTGCCAGACTCCAGCCGGTACCAGCCGCCAATGACAAAGTCCCGGCTATTTCCGACAGGGTAGATATCACTCAGTTCGGGAACAGGTTCCCTGAGCAGGATACTCAGGGTATCTCCGGTAACCGTGCCATTAAACAGCAGGATGGCGCTGAGGTACGGTGCTTCAGGGGCAGCCTTCTCAATGCCCGTTGCGGTGACGGTCTGGCTGCCAAAATCCAGCGTAATACCGGAACGGGTAAATGTGTGGCGACGCGTAAAATTCAGGCCGGTATATGCCCGGATACTGAATACTTCCGGGTCGTTAATCATGGCTTCCAGTGCATCGTCGGCCGGATGTTCACCACTGAAGATGCCAAACTGCCTGAAATCAAGCTCTCCCTGATGAAGTTGTCGCCAGCGGCCTTTATCCTGTAAGTCTGAAGCAATAACCGTTCCCTTATTCTCAGTCAGCTGACTCCAGGGATCCCAGTACATAATTTTTCCCCCGCCATCGCCGGCAAACTGGTAGCCAAGCACGCAGACCATTATCCGTGAATCGCCGGGAACCCTCACTTTCCTCAACGCGTCCGTATGCTCAACGGTTGACAGCGTTTCTTCAGACCGGGACAGCACTTCGCTGACTGCAGCCCCTAATCCGACACCGAGAACCCCGGCCAGTAGATCTCTGCGCTTAACATCCACTCGAATACTCCATTGAGAAATAAAAGAATTCGGGCTCCGTGTAACCACGAACACAACCTCCATCAGATTGTAGTGTAAATTAATGACTTTCGAATATTCACTATTCGCTATAGCTCGTCTGTTTTAAGTAGACCCATATAAGACGATTGATGATTACTAAAAAGGCAAGTTAATATTAAATATTGTTACGTTGCCCTTTTATCATCGTAGAAGGATTCTACCTGGCACTGTTGCAAGAGTAAAACTCTTGTACCAGCAAAATTAAAGGAGACAGAGTATGACCTGGAATTTTTATCAAAAGCACCTTATTTACATCTCACCCTACTGGTTACTTTTTGTTGGTTTCATGTTCGCAATGATTGCGACCGCATCAGAGAAAATGCACTTACCTCATACACAAATGCTTTTTATCTTATACAGCACCATTGTACCCACACTTTTCTGGTGGCTGATGACACCATTTACGTTTTTATTCCTGGAATCTTTTCGCCCGATAAAGGAATGCCTTGCCTTCAAAAATGCACCGAAAATAACTTTTGAAGACAACACTCCATTATTCATAAAAACATTACTCACAACACTTTTTGTTATAATGCATTACACGCTGGAAATCACCAGATACACACTGACATGCGGGATGATTACACTGCTCTCGTTCATCGTTTCCCCCATCGTCATCGTTGTCATTGTGATGGAAAAACTGCTAAAAAAATTGTTCATGGGACGCATTTAAAAAAATAACCCCTGGATTTTCTCTTAAAAAGAGAAGGAAATGCCTCGTCTGTTTTTACAGGTACCATACAGCCATAAAGATAAAGCCAGAAAAAAAGGGGCTCGTTGGGATCCGAATGGAAAACGATGGTTCGTACCCGACGGTCTGGACAGTTTACCTTTTATTGAATGGATCCCCGAACTTACAGAACACCAGAAATTCTCTGTCTATTCTGAATATTATTTCATTGCGGAGAACAAACGCCGCTGCTGGAAATGTGAAAAAGAAATCAAACTTTATGCATTTTTCCTTCCCCGGGGGCACAAGGTTCTGAAATACATCGAAGTTGATATTGATGAATGGGAAGATGATCCCGTTAACTTGTGGCGGTGGGATGATTTTTATGAAGGAATGCTTTTATATGATGGTGACGGGACCGCATTTCTCTGGGGCAAAAACTCTTGCCTGACACCAGTATCGCGCATAACAGAACTTACCCCCTCAGCGCTTCGCAATATGCAGGCATTTTCCAGTGCTTATCGCGCAAGTTACAGTAAAACGGCTCAAAACAGCTATTACGCAAATCACTGTCCTTATTGCAACAGCCTCCAGGGGGACTTCATGATTTACAGCGAACCCGGAGGGGCATTTTGCCCTGTAACAGCAGAGCAGGCGAGTAATATTCGTCTTCACAAAATCAATGAAGCTGCATTTTTCAACGGAGATGCGGCTTATACAACCTGCGATTTTGCAGAATACATGACCTCAGTGAATTCAGACTGAGTAAGCGCCGGAACGGTACTGTGACTTCCGTTGACAGTGAAGGCTATCCGACTCAGAATAGTTGTGCTGGGTTGCCCTTGCGTTACGTTGATAAAAAGTCGTCGGAAAGGCCGCTTAACCTGACCGACACAAAAAGGCCACCGCCAACGGTGGTTTTTCTCTACCTGAAATCTGTCAAAACTTACCTCCCTCTCAGGCAGAGGAACTTTCCTCTCCCCGTCAATACTCCGCTACCACACAACACATCCCCCAACAGACCAGCCACAACATTATTAATCTGACGGCCCTTAATTAAAGGTAATCCCCATAAATTTATTAAAATACTCCCCCCTGATGATATTTAATTAATTTCAGATATCCTCCAGTGTTTTATATCCCCCTCCCTGGTTACCATCAGCTAAACAGTGATAACTATAGGGTAAAAAAATGACAACTCTGAATTCTTCGTGGATGAGTAATAACCTTCCTGCGCTGGGAAATAAAACCCTGCGACAAATTTGTATGCCAGGCACACATGATACCGGTATGGGTACCTTCGTGCCGGGAACTGCATTTGCGGCTCCCTGTAACACCGTAACGCAGACAGCCATGATGCTGGGACAGTTACAGGCCGGTGCTCGCTATTTTGATATTCGACCCGTGATTCACAACGGCAAGTTTTATACTGGCCATTACACGGAGCTGAATTTCCTCGGGGTGAAAACATGGCAGGGAGCCAACGGACAGTCCCTGACATCGCTTATCGACGACGTTAATACCTATACCCAGGATAACCCGGAACTGGTTATTCTCAATCTGTCTCATGACCTGGATACGGATGCAGGAAACAGCAACTACTCTCCTTTCAATCAGGCCCAGTGGAATACATTGCTGACTCAAATTCAGGAAAAAATGAACCACCTGAAAGTTCTCCTGACCAGTGACTTAAGCCAGCTGACGCTCAATTCATTTATCGGGGATAAAGAGGCCGCAGTCATCATCATTGTTGATCCCTCTGGCAGCAACATTGATATCAGCGCGTTTGCGAGCCAGGGCTTCTACTCTCCGGACCAGCTCGCGATTTATAACGTTTACGCCAACACAAACGATCTGAATGAAATGATATCCGATCAGCTGGGTAAAATGCAGGTTCAGCGACAAACATCCGATGATCCGCTTTTCCTGCTGTCCTGGACGCTGACCCAGTCAACGGTCCAGGCGGTCACCTGTGGTCTGGGGCAATGCGACAGTATCCTTGATATGGCCGAAAAAGCGAATACCGTTCTTGCTGAAAAACTATTGCCAGCATGCAGCCAGAATTGCTTCCCGAATATCATTTACGTGGATGGTATTAACGCTGAGCTGAGCCTGCCCGACATAGCCATGAATATTAACACCATGAGTATGAAACCAGTGATAAACCCGGCGGTAAAACTTCCGGTCGTACTTGTTCATGGCAGAAATGCCGATTCCGGCGTGTGGGGAAGCCTGAAAGCCGCGCTGGTTCAGCATGGATATCCGGATACCCAACTCTTTGGCTGGAATTATGATACCTCAAAGTCAACTAACGAAGTGCTTTCCGGCGAGTTCAGTCAGTACATACAGGGGATTCTTCGCGATACCGGAGCAACGCAGGTGGATATCCTAGCCCATTCTCTGGGGTCGCTCCCGACACGCTGGTTCATTAAGTTTGACGGCGGCACTCAGATTGTTCGTAACTGGATATCTCTTGCCGGTCCCAATCATGGCACGTCGCTGGGCTACCTCTGTGCATTATGGGACCAGGGATGTAAGGATATGACGCCTGGTTCATGGGTGGTTTCACACCTGAACCAGGAGACAGAAACACCCGGACCCACAAAATACACCACCATCTGGTCTGCCGGCGATGAGCAAATTTCTCCGCCTACAAGCACACTGCTTTCAGGAGCAACCAATATTGAAGTGTCCAGAATGAAACATAATGACCTGCTGGGTTCAGAGGAAGTCTTTAATCACGTGATCAACACGCTTTGTTGCAACGACTAAAACCCGGCTCCCTTATCACAGGCTGACAGCCATAAATCAGCTCAATCCCCGTAAACCGTCCTTGTGGCGGTTTTTTATCACTACCATAAAGTTAGATTACAAAAGGAAAACCGCCCCTCGCTCTGAGTGGAACGGGGGCGGTTACCTGGCTTACTTGCCTGCTGTGTTGATTGTCACCGAAATAGAGTTACCGGAGATACTCCAGCCTCCGTTCCCGGATGACAACAACGCACCAGATACAACGATCAGGATACAAATGTACCGTTTCATTGCGCGGTCCTTGCTCAGACCGCTTCACGACAACACCACTGGTGATATTGCCGTGAAAACAAGCACTGCTACGTGCCTGCATTTACGGCCGTTGGTGACACTTTCCCAGGACCAGTGCCCACGTGCTACCGTGGCGGAAAAGCCCGCTACAATAATACATGAACAACAAAAGAATGCATTTTCAATGCATTGACAAAAACGAGTTATTAGCACAGTATTATTCCACTGCTACGTGCCTGCGTTACGTTAGTAACACAGCCCGCTGGAAAGGCCGCTAACCTGACTGGCACAAAAAGACCACCTTAAAAGGTGGTCTTTTTGTATCTCAAATTCATCAGGGCTTAAACGAGCTTCCGGCAGGCGGCCGGTGTTCATCCTCATCCTGCCAGCGTTCAACATGTCCATAAGCCTGAGTCTGCCGCCGGTACTGCTCAGCCCGCAACTGGTTGTAGACATTCAGCGTATAGAACTGGTAGCGGGTTTTCTCCCTGGATGGAATTTGTCTTCAGCCCTTATGCCAATAGGAATTTGCGTTTGCTCTGCCTGCTGCCATAAAATCCTCATTCTTTGACGGTGATTATGGCAAGAAGCCAGGCAGGGCAGGCTATCCCGGTCCAGTTAACCTTTTTGCAGTTCCAGGAATTTATCTTCCCCCACCAGGTGGCGCCCCGCGCCAAAAATCAGCAGTTTTAAGATATTCAACTATATCCTGAGGATACTTTACCTCGGCTGTCAGTGGAAAATGCTTCCCATCGATAAAGGCCCGGATGGTCGCCCTGAAATCCACTATACCCGGGTTTACGCCACCTGGCGGCGCTGGCTGTCCCTCGGTTGTTTTGACGCCATTTTTACTGCCAGCGTCAGCCTGCTGCATCAGTGCGGGATGCTCGATCTCACTGTTATCCACGGGGATGGCACCACCCCCGCCGCGAAAAAAGGCGGGGATAACATCGGCTTCAGCGGCCACAAAAAAATGAAGGGGGACAAGGTCGTGGCCTTCTGCGACCGGAACTGCAATGTGATTGCGCCTTTCGTTACCGCAGCCGGTAATCAGAATGAATCCCCGCTTTTTCGTGAAGCCCTGCCCCGTCTGACTTCGCTGGCGAAAACCCTGGGGTTCAACCTCCACGGCAGCGTTATCAGTCTGGATGGCGCTTGCGACTGCCGGGCTAATCGCAAAGCCATTTTTAACCGGGGGATGATACCGAATATCAATGAAAATCCCCGGGGCCGGAAAACGATGAAATGGGGGCGCAAGCGGCTGTTTAACCCGCTGATTTTTAAAGAGCGGTTTCGCACCATTGAGCGGGTCTTCGCCTGGGAGGATAAATTTCGACGCCTGTTACTGCGTTTTGATCGATTAAGCGAGGCGCACTACGGGTTCAAAACGCTGGCTTATACGCTGATCAACCTGAGGCATTTTTGCCGATAAGCTGACGCCCTGTCAGTTCCCAAAAAATAACAGGGTGCCTGCATCCGGAATTCGCACGTCTCTGGTCTGACCAAAATGAAGTATTTTGTTATTGAAATTTGGTAGTGAGATGCTTATTTGTTACTTTTTTTGTTGAGTGTTATTTTTGTCGTCGTTCGCCCCTCTGTTTGGCTCTGAAACCCGCAACCAGTTGTGAGTGAACAACGTGGTATTGAAAAAGGCAAACTCGAAGTTGCCCGTACCATGCTGCAGAACGGCATCGACCGCAACACTGTAATGCAGATGACAGGTCTGACTGAAGATGACCTGGCACAGATCCGCCACTGTGTATTCTTCCAGAGATTCTCTTTAATATCAGTCAGAAATAATATTTCCCTCACGGCATTTAATTTTGAACGCCTGGTCTGTTCAGAACAGCCTTCTGGACAGGCCTGGGGTTGGACAAGCCACCGGCGCGTCAGGCTGTGAAAGTTAAACATGTCCTTTCAACATTGCCACGGCCTCTGCCTCTGGCATCGAGAACGCCACACGGTGCCTGGCCGCAACGTCCAGCGCAAACACCCCGGGTGTACACCTCTGTCGAACTGAGCGACTTGTGGCCCATCAGTGCCTGCAGCACCTTCAGCGGAATGCCGGCATACAGCATATGCATGGCATAACTGTGCCGGAACGTGTGTGGGGTCACCGGCACAGAGAACGTGACACCGTCTGCCGCCGCAGCTTCAACCGCCTCACCCAGCCAGGTTCTGACTGTGCGGTCGGTGATTTCCCAGATACGGGCTTTTTCCGTTCGGCCGCTTCGTTTATTGCGCCGCTCAAGGGGGATCTTCAGCGTCGCCACCATCATCTGAAGCTGACTCACGTAGTGCGGATCTGACAGGGGGACCAGTCGGTGAGGCACACTGCTGGCAGGAACACGACCGGCCGTTCTGGCGGCTTTTTCCGCCCGCTGCTTGAGCGTTGCCAGCTGCACGAACGGGTAAGGAGGGGCCAGCGAAAAATCTCCCCGGGTCAGGGCCAGCGCTTCGTTAATACGCGCCCCGGTATTCCACAGGGTGGCCAGCAGCATCCTGCGATGCAGGTCAGGCACGTAGTGGAGCAGGGCGCTGACTTCGGGAGCCAGCAGATATTTCGGCAGCTCGTCCTGGACGAGTACCATCTGACGCAGGGCAAGGGCCGCCGGGTAATCAATGGCCACCGGCAGTGGTACCGGGGATGCGACGGCAACTCCTGTCAGTGCCGGGGGCCTTCTCTCATTCACCATGCTTACCGTCAGGAGCTGATCCGGCCTCTGTGACCGGCGTCCCCGCCACCTCTTTGAGTATCGATGACCATCCGCCGGCAAACCACTCGCCCGGATCTTCACCGTTCAGTACCTGCTGCAGCCAGCGGGAAGAGGAGCGTCGTCTGGCGTCACGAAACCATACCGGATGGTGCTGGCCCATAACGGACCAGAAATCGAAGTCCGGCTCTGGCGGACCGAAAACATACGCATTCATGACCAGATCCTGGCAGTGAGTGTTGAGGAACAGCAGAAATTTTTTGAGATTGCTGTATCCACCGTTGCCCATGCCGGAGCCGAGACAGAATGCCTCCGTGACCAGCCCTGTGGTAACTGTCCCGTTTTTTTCGTTCTGACGCAGGATCACCAGGGTACCGTCATGACGCCCGCCCGTAATACGGATCAGCTCAAATATATACCGGCTGTCGTCATCTTCCGGCAGGAAGAATTCCTGCCAGCTGATGCCGGTGCAGGTACCGAGTTTAACCAGCGGAAACATCAGCCCGTCACCGGTCGTCAGCCACTCCGCACTGGTACTGAACTGGCTTGCTGTGCGTTCTGCCAGATCCCGGGTCAACTCACCTGTGCCATCAATACTGTCCATGATGAGTCCCGGGGACACGTTTAACTGGTGTGCTGCCCGCACCCAGTCTGCGATGTGTGTCCGCCCGTCATGCCTCGACCCCGGGAAAAAACCGTCGGAACAAAGGCGGTCCAGCAGGGCCAGCAGACGCCCCCCGCACTCCCTCTGCCACCGTTGCCGGCTGGTCAGGGTTTCCCCGGCTGTTGTCATGGCAGGGTACTGTCTGGCCAGCGCGAGGCGGATCTCGCCTTCCAGAGAGCGTTCATTTTTCATTGCTGACTGCTCGATGCGCGCAAACAGCGCATCGTCAACATTCCTGGCCTGTACCTTTGCCATGACTCTTTCCTTATACAAAAAAAACAAAAACAGTAAAAAATGACCACAAAATGTGAAAGGAATCCTTCAGGCTAAAAAAATATCAGTGAAAACATAGCGAGTCAATTTGTAATCATGCAAACCAAAAAACATAAACAAAGGCAGAAAATAATAACCTTATGAAATTACCTGTTCCCGGTTTTCACCTGATCCGATTTACTGGCGTATTCCATCTTTCCAGAAGTGTACCACGACCAAGGAATAAGCGAAGCGATGCTTTCCGCTGCGGTGCGCCGGGTCACGACGAGGGGCATAAAACACAACATATGGGACATCTCTTCGCCGGGAAAGCGATAGTGACCACAATATATGGCGGGCGTCGGCCGCTGCGCGGCGGGGTGGTGCTGAAAGATCCGGAACTGCCTTTTTTCGGATCTTCACTGCAGGAACATGAAAAGCTGTGCATTCACCATTTTATTACGACATCATGTCATTATTTTGTTGCGGATTATTTGACTACCATGACATAACAAACAGCAACCCGCATCACGGATTATCCATCACACTCGTTCCCCGACAGCATGCCGGGGCCAAGACAGGAGTACACCATGCTGAGTCAGCTGACCCTGCGTTTTCCGAAAAAACTGATCGAGCGTCTGAAGAATCGCGCCGCCACCGAAAACACCTCCGTCAACGCGCTGGCCGAGCGGCTGATGGAAACCAGCCTCAAAGGCAGCACGGTCACCGATGATTATGTGCGCCTGGCCACCGATCCGGATACCACCATCCGCCAGCTGTACCGCCGGGTAATTCTGGGTGAAACCTTTGGCCAGCCCGGCATGACCCGGGCGGAACTGAAATTTTTCATCGTGTTCTCCCACGAGGCATACAACAGCGGTCCCGGCTTTAGCCAGCTGGTACGCATCCCGGTGCTGCGGACGCTGCTCGACATTACCTTTGAGCTGCTGCGCTGGCAGGTGGCCAACGGGCAGCCCGTCGACAGCCATTACCTGAAAAGCACCTTTGCACTCGCGGGCGAAGACTGGGAAAGCGAAACGGCCCACTTTATTGACTCCCTGCCGGCCGCAGTGACCTGCGGCCAGGCTGAACTGTGGCTACGCCCGCTTGCCGGGTACTGTTTTGATCTGGCCCTGTTCCCGGATGAGGCCCTGGCGGCCATCTTCACCACCGCCCGCCTGAAGACCCTTTTCCCACTGTTGATCCATGCCCGGGGCTGGGAGTGGCCGACCCAGGAAGCATTTGTCAAAGCGCTGCAGCCCCAGGTGACCGCCGTGACGGAAAACCTGACCGCCGGCGCGCTGCAGATGGAAGTGCGCATCGAGGGTCAGCAGGGCGGCAGACGGGCAGCAGCCTGGTATGACACCCCGCGTCTGTATCTGGTGATGAGCGGGACCGAGTTCATCATGCCGTTTGGCTGGCAGCACTTCAGCGAGCTGCTGCGCGCCCTGCAGGTGTACCGTCGAGGGCCGGAGCTCCTGCCGCGCGGCTATCATGGCCACAGCGTGATGTTCTCCCCGCCCGGGAACGCCGGCAGCGCCGGATTTATCGGCCTCGATGCGCTGCGGGTGTTTATGGACGACGGGGAATTTGACCCGCTGATCACACAGCTGGTTGAAGCGTCAGAGCAGGGGCCGCTGGCTACGGCGCTTGAAGATTTACGCTGCATTTACGGTGATCTGTAGGATACGTCGTCAGAACCATAGCCCTGTGGTTACGGTGTGGCGGGTGGCGGACAGACGCTTAAGGTTGCCCCTGCTCTGTCAGGCCGCACATCAGAAGGCAGTGTCATGAGACAAAGATCCGCGACAGAGACGCACCTGATCGTCACCTGCACCCGGCGTAAGACCCGCCCGGGCATTTGACTCCTCTCCTCCCGGCGCATGAAGCCCGGGAGGAGAGGAAGTGAAAACCTGGCACGCCGGGGTGAAGGACATCCCCGGAGCCCGGTCCCGTGACAATCTTATGGTCGCAGTCCGGGCTCCTGCCTGACAGCCTTGCGGATGTCACCTCATCTCACCCGCGTCACCTGGATACAGTTCCTGAATATGCCGACCATCATCGAGGTCCAGATCAAAAATCGACTCATCAAAATTCAGGTCAACAATTTCCGCATTATCCCGCAGTCCGTCGGCGAAACCGATCTCAACGGTAGCGGAGTAACACTCGTCATAGGCGTACAGATGGGAACTGTGCTCCACGCCGTAATGAACACCGTCTTCCCGGTCATAGTTCGCATGCGAGTAATCGGTAAAATCGTACGTCACGTTGAGCGCCACGCGAAATTCAATGTCGTAGGTTGCCCCGTCCCGGCTGACGTCTATCAGCTGCAGTGTGGTGAATTCCAGACCGGTAATGCAGATGTCGCCGATTTCAGGATCTTCCCCTTCCCATGCGGAGGCACTGAATTCCCCTTCTGAAATTTTCGTTCTCAACTGGTAGCGGGTAGGGCCGATAACTGCCAGCGTGCTGTCATCGCAATTGGGAGACGGTAAGCAATATGCTTGCAGCCGGGATTTTGCTGCCTCAACCGGCCTGGTCCCCCGGCAGTACAGCACGGGCGGAAAAAATACGCTTTTAGGGATAAGTAAACGCGGAGATAAAAATCTGCGACGGTTACTGGTTCAGTGTGCAAGATCCTTTATTCAGAGAATTGAGAATCAGTCAGGAAAGTTGGCTGACTGGGTCAGGGCGCAGCTGGCAAGAAAACAGGGGTTGGGAACCTGCAATATGATTTTGCACGCGGGTATGTCTCAAAAAATGGTTCATGGGGTACCCTGATGGCTAACGGTGAAACACACACAACAATACCCGCCTGGTCTGCAGCAGACCGACAGTGGAAGGGAGAAGCTACGGGTATTCCACGGGGCCAACCAGACGCAGCTGATTGTGCCAGCTTGTTTCGTCTGACTGTTCATCAAGTATCCCGCTATCGCAGCCATAAGACAACGTGAGGTAGCAGCGGCGCCTTGGTGCACGGATAGGGTAAGGTACAAATTTCCCTTACCCGCCGTAATTCAGGCGGTTCTCATCTGTTTGCAGACAGAATGAGCCTTGTCACTGGATGCTGTCGAAAATATTCTACAAAATCAAGGAAATCTTTATTCTGGTCGTAGTCAGGCTGCTAACGAATAAAACTTTTCCCAGGCTGATGTATCTCCTGCGTTTTCCAGTTGTCCTAACCATAAGAATATGCCCAGAGAGAGTATCTATTCAAAATAGCTCTCTCTGTTTTCTGAAAAGTAATACAACTTAGGAATATTTAAACGCATTTGAACGTCAGGCAAGCAACGCCACCTTAACCCGGATTTGTCGGCTGCCAGCATAACCGTATGTCTATCTTTTCGACAGAGCCCCCCAGGGCACAGAACGCCAGATGAGAAGCCCCTATCTATGCACCAACGCCTCCTTTTATACTTTCTGCGATCATTCCTGGATCGGCTATTTCATTAATAAGATACAAAGCATCAACCCCCCATTTATTAGCATGTTCTTTCCCAACAAATTTTTGCGTAAATATAACAGTTTCATTCGTAACTGCATTCCACACATTTCCGGCGAACCATGAGCAGTTGGTAGTTGCGGTATAAACACCAGTACGCCCCGAGGCCGGTTGAACTCCGAATGACGCACCAATAGCTGTACTTATCCCATTAAGGGTGGGAATAATAACCTTCTCCAGTGCCTGAATCATCTCGGGATTAATTTTTTTGACATGCTGATAAGCAAAACCTCGCGAAGCTGTATCATTTGTATGACCACCCGCACCCGTATCACCATTATGCACATAACCATAGCCATCATGGTATGAATAGCTTGAATAATCTCCAGGCTTATCACTGTGAAAAATAATCAACCAGGCATGCCCGAAGCTGCCTCCACCAAACAATTCACTGAGACTACTTAATACAGCAAAGGCACTTTTCGCTTTATCACCTGGATATTTATTTGCAATATTATCCGCCGTCTTAATGACATCATCAAGATTGGTTCTCTTTGCGGTTCGGTTAGTTCTTAAACAAATCTGAGGGTAACCAACAGATGCAACCCCTGTTTGGTTAATCTTGGAACTATTTAAATCGAATACATTGAATATATCACCCATACTCTTTCCTTATATTGAAAATTATATTTTTTATTCAATCCAAATATATCGCATCAAGCTAATGAGGTATATTTTTAAATATTCATTAAAGAATGAGATATTCAATTGTCGGCGGTCAGAAATCAATCAGTTTAAACGCGTATTATTGAAAGAAACGCAGGCCGATGGTATAGCAGCAAAAAAGGCCCGGGGGCGTCCACCTGCAGGATATCCGCCGGGTCCGGCTTCAGGGTTAGGGTGTACAGATCCGGAGGTGGGTCAGTCGCACCTTTACGCTTACAACCGCAATACGGTATTTTGTATATACCTCTGCGCTGTATGGCGGAATCCTCAACATTTCCCTTGCTGAACGCCCGATTCTTAATTTTGGTCAACACATTCTTCTGATTTTTCCTTTTTATGATAGAACTGACCTGCAGGCGGGGGATTTTCCGCAGCGGTCAGTTCACGGCTGGCCGGAAGCAAGAGGGAATAGTTATGCAGCCGGGGAGTGATACGCTGAACGCAAAGTAGCAAGGAGAGACATACGTTATGGATATGAATGAATGCAGAAAGAGAGTGCAGGCCATTGATGAACAGATGTTGTATCTGGCCTCCCATGGTGTGAGAAAGCCGGTCGATATCCTGGAGCATATGGCCGGGCAGATGCCGATATTGCATCGAATCTGGACAGAAGTCTCTGACGGGCAACTGTCGGAACTGGCCGCTGAGTTTCCGGGGTTTCGTGCTCTGGCGGTGATGACGGAGGCCGCCTGGCTGGCAGTGCAGAGAAAACCTTCCCAATCATACGATGATATGCCGGTGTTCAGCGCCCGCTACAGACAATGGGTGAGCAGTACACTCACGCGGGGAGCGGAGCTGGAGCAGGCCTGGCAGCGCTGCCGGAAAAGCGGCGATGTCGACGGGACCCCGGGGCTGCAGCAGTTGTGTCGGGCCTGGAAACAGGATGTGCAGGACCTGCTGGCCACGCTGAAGGCCGATGCACAGATTTTACC
This sequence comes from Cedecea sp. NFIX57, assembly GCF_900177785.1. Lineage (NCBI taxonomy): Bacteria > Pseudomonadati > Pseudomonadota > Gammaproteobacteria > Enterobacterales > Enterobacteriaceae > Cedecea > Cedecea sp. NFIX57. The sequence goes on from NZ_FXAS01000051.1 coordinate 17,444, forward strand.
GTCGCAGCGGGCCTGTGTCGCGGCGGCTCTGCTCCCCATGATGGACCGCATCGTCAGCCCGTATGTGTTGCCGAATGGAGGGTCTCAGCAATGAGTCATGACCGCCCGGTGCTGTCCCTGACGCGAAAACCGGTGACGCCGGAGACCGGCAATCACTCGCCCGCGATGCCTGCCCGCCGCGCGGTGATACCGGCGGCATCGGCCAGCCAGGTTTATCAGCAGAAGCGGACGGCCCGGGAAGCACGGGACCAGAAGCAGCTGGCTGTCGTGCCGGAGGGGAGTGTGCCACCGGCTCCCACGCCATCCAGCCCCGGACGCCCGCACGGAAAACCTCCCTGGCTGATGCCGGTTGAGCGGGCGGTCAGCCTCTTCAGCCAGGCCTGGCCGGCGCTGTTTGAGGGGCAGCAGCTGCGCCCGATGAAGAAAGGTATCCGGGAGGATATGCTGGCCGATATCGCAGCCCGCAGCCCGGGTGTGTCCCGGAAACAGGTGCGGCGGGGCCTGCTGAGCCTCACCCGCAGCGAAGCGTACGTGGCGACGCTGGTCTCCGGCAGTCCCCGCTTTGGCATCGACGGCCAGCCCGCTGGCATGGTGACGGAGAGTGAGGCCGGATTCAGCCAGCGACGGGTGAAGAAAATGAAGGCCTGAGCGCGGGGTTATCTGTCGCCGGCAGCGGACATTAGTCTGCTGGCAGGATAAGGAATAAGTATTACGGGTATCATTTGATACCAGTATAAATGAAGCCTTCAACGGCAATACAAAGACTTACATAGTTTTAGTCTGTTTTTTAGCATCATATGATGCCAGTTGTATGGTGTGAACTTTCATGCCGGGACGGCTTCTGCCCTTCCCCACACGCCAGGGCCCGGCTTCAGCGTGACGGTGTGATATTGCGGCGTGCTGTCGGTGACAACGGCAGGCAGACCATAGTCGGTCATCATGCGGATAAACGCCGGAATATCGCCGGTCACGTGAAAGACAACCGGTGACTGCAGGGTCCCTGCCGGGGTAAAGGCCGCATGCAGTGCTTCTTTCTCAACCCAGAACCCGTTCTCCTGGGCAAAGACGGGTATTTCCCCGGTGGCCCATTCTGTCGCACTCATCACTTTGCTGCCCCAGACGTTATCTTTCAACATATCCGTGGCCCAGGTCAGCCGGAACAAATCAGACTGGCCCGCGATATCGCCGCTGCAGGCGCACCACAGATAATCGAATTTCTGACGCAGGCTGGCGGCCGGGCCGTGGCTGCGACTGTAGTGATGTGATGGACGCCCCTCCCTAAGGTGTTAGTGCCATACTTTTACTGACTGCATTATTCCGGGAGTTACATCGCATGAACACGATCAGA
>NZ_FXAS01000053.1:0-16620 GCF_900177785.1 Cedecea sp. NFIX57
ACGACAGGCCTTCAAACCGGGTACATGAACTGCTGCCCTGGAATCTCTCCTCTGTAAAATAATCCTTACGCCACGTTCAGTATGGGGCGCTTACCCTCTTCTTTCAGATTGAGCTAAAAAAAAGAGGGCACCGTCCCGCGAAGGAAAGAGCCCTCACGGGATGGTCAGATAAGTCAGTTAAAGCGGCAGCGCAGGGTTGCCATCTGCGCGGCCAGCAGGCTGGCCGCGCGGAACGCGTCCCGGCGGCGGCGATAGTGCCTGATCGCCGCATTCAGCGTACCGTAGCGGTACTCCGCGGCATGCCAGCCGGAACGGAAGGTCACCTGGCCACGCCAGGTGCCATCCTTCGCGCGAAACGCCCGGGCCCGGAAGGCCTGGTGTCCCGAACGGTTGCGTATCCAGGAGCCTTCAGCCGGCGCATGCCGCAGGGGCAGGAGCCGGTCAGAGAGCCGGGAATACGCCCCGGATAAAACCAGGTAAAGGTGGCGACCGGTCAGCCCCGGTCGAAACGTTACTATCTGCACAGGGTATATCCTCAGATAAAGGGAATACCCTGCCCGGTGACGGGAAGCGGTATTCCCGTCAGGGTGAACTGAACCTCAACTGCGGCTCAGTGTTCAGCAATGCAACCGCCGGGAAACCGGCTCAGTCGCAAACCATATTGTTCGCCAACCCGTCTCTCCCTGGCGGGAAAAGGTTTCCCGTCGGAAGGTGGATAAGAGAAAAGTCGGTAGATTAACGGTCGCCGGGCCACAGCGTTTTCAGCGTCGCCAAACGAGCCGCCTGACGGTGTGCTGTGCGCATGGCCTCAGCCCGGGTGGCAAATGTCCCGCAGTTGCAGAAACGGACGGCAGGCGCATCATGGTCTGGTGAGCACCGCCGGGTAATCACGTAAGCATGAAAACCATTGCCATCATACCCGGCTTTCGCCCGGTACTCCTGCAGGCCGGAAAGGGACATTAACCAGGGTGATTTGCTGAACCGGGCCTTCAGCCGGGGACATTCAGCAGCCACACGAGCAGCAACAGAACGCACCAGGCTTGCCGGCATCGCCAGTTCATCAAAAAATGCACACAGGGTGGACATGTGATTTCTCCGTAAAAAAGGGAGAAATGCCTGCCCGGACGGGAAGCGATTTCCCCGCAGGACAGTGGTTGACATGACGTCAGAGTGTGAAATGAAACCTTCATCACCGGGTGGGGTGATATCCGTTCTCAAAGGTTTAACGGATGTACCGCCAGGAGCTGGCTGCCTCTTTCAGGCTGCGAGGCTATTTGATCACCCGAAGGCGTTTCTCTCAGATCAACGAAACATTGGCTGGTAACCACCCGAAGGCGCTTCTCTCAGGTTACGGAAGCATTAGCTGGTTGTCGTGAGACAACAGGTAACTCTGCTCATTTTCGAAGCAAACCTGCAGGCTGTCAAGACATTACCCTGAATTGATTGACTGAAATTTACGCAACAACGTCGCATACAGGCCTGTGAATTAAAACGGTCTGCCACATTCCCCGCGCGCCGTTTTTTACCAGCCCGGAGACGTATACAGCCAGCAGTAAATAATGGTGCCGGGTATCTCTTCTGCGTCCACGCTAACCCGGAGTCGAGTAGTGGTCACGCGACTCCGGGTGCAATAAATCGCTAATGTAAACTACAGATATGTGGCATTATGTTGTAGGGATTTTGCCTGAAAAATTCATTGATGTCCTTTTTTTCCCGTCTATCATTTCGTCGTAATGGCGTTTTTCTGTTATGATAAAGTCCACAATACGCTTTGCGTCCTTCTCCTCCAGGAATGGGGACATCAAATAAATTTTCATAGCATGAATACTGGCGCCATTTTCAGTTGACAGAAAACTTGTACTGTACGAGAACTCGATGTTTTTTCTCTTTGAAATAAAAAATCTGAACAACCCATTATTATAAGCATTTATTCTTTCTATATCGTCAACATGCGTTTTTCCCTTTATTTCAAAAACCTCACAGCTGGACATATTCCTCTTCGTTCTGAATTCAGGAGGGTAGCACCTGAGCATAATAACGAACCCCTGACCATAGCTATCACAGAGACAGAAATCTTCATAACCTGATAATAACTCTCTGAGTCTGTCGGCAACACTGACCAATGTTATAAGATATTTCCTGAATCCATTCTTCCCGGTTGATAACAGACTCGTAAGCGCAGACAACATAGGGCCTGCAGAACGTGAGTTTTCAAGCGTAAAATCGACGGGGGAGTCAACGCTAAACTCCTCCGCAATCTGGTGCATTTTTATTGAGCAGTCTCTTTTTTTCGATAAATAATTTTTATCGCTTTCTCTATTTAGTAAAAAGACGGATGAGTCCACAGGGCAACCGCCAATCCCTTTATGAAAATCAACCCCCCAGCTGTCAGCATATTTTAGCTGGATAATTTTTTCATATTGAAAACGGATTTTAGGCAACACTCTTGCATTTATGTTCAGCTCATTTGCAGAAAAATCATACCCACTAAAAAACAGCCAGAACCAGCCAATAACGGAGTCAACATGGATATGAGGAGAATATGTCAGGTTATGCTTCCGCACAAGGCTGTCTCTGGCAAAGGAAAAGTCTTTAATTTCATCAATGACATGATTATAACTGGTTCCCCCATTCAAATATATGCAGCCAATTTTTTTCCCCTGAGTAATAAGCTGCTCCATTAAATGGCAGAAATCTTCGAGTGAGGTTGTACCATCTTCATTAGATTTGATATGAACCACATTATCTGTGCCAATGCCCAACCAGTCTGCCGCAACAAAATGACTAAAATGAGAGTTTTTGGTGGTTAAAAATACGGTATTGCTATCAACACCCTGCCTGGTCGTCTCCGGGCTGGATTTTTTCAGACCGACCTTTGCAGCATACAGGTTCGTACCCGTACCGCCAAAGGTAAACCATCCGATGAGTTCATCAACATTAGCCAGTTGTTTTAAATTTTTGACGACAGCTTTTTCGGCAATTAAAGCATTTCCCGACAAACCATCATTTATGGTAAAAATATTGTGACTTAATGCAAACGAATAAGCAAAAAAGGAAAGGCAATTGACAGGTGCACCAACATTATAGTGAAAATTTTTACTGTTCCAGTTCGGCGCCCCCGAACATAACTGAAGAAGAAGTTCTTTAACAATGGCATCATCTCCCTCATCCCTGATATTAAAGACATCAGCGGTGACAGTTCCATTATGTAACTTATTTTCCAGCCTGTTCTGCTCAGGTGATGACATCATCAGAGCATTAAGCTCATTATGTAGCTCAGAAAAAAGTGTCTTATTTTCTCCGGGTATGAATTTTTTCCTGTAATCGGTCATAATCACTCCTTATTATCAACGCCAATGTTCGCTCGCCAGCAATAATAAAATCAGTTATATGCATCACATTATCAATAATTCGCAACAGAAACTTACTCCCGAAAATTTCTTTTTACCAGACGGTTCTTTGTCATCCTGGTCAAAACCAGGATTATTCACATCTGCAATATCATATGCTCAGGTTACGGAAACATTGGCTGGTTGTCATAAAGACAACGGGTAAGCGTCTGTATGCTAAAATCGACCCATTCACTTTTCAAACCCTGCCAGTAACCAACCACAGGCGTGCGATAATAGATAATCACGGTTTCAACCTCATTCACTCAGGGTCAACTTTGTTATAAACACGCACGACATAATCCCCCCGACCGTCACCGTGCCCCAAATCCATGGAAACCATGGCCCGCGCCTCTTCCTCACTCATCCCTTTTTCTGTGTGATATATTACCGCCTCCCGTGCATACGCATAGCGCAGACTGTGAGGTGCATATTTCCCGGTCAACCCGGCTTCCCTGACAATATTCCGGTAACGGTCAATAGAAGCATGTAATGTAGGTTTGTCTATCAGGCGACCATTATTTTCATCACAATATTTTATCGCTGCATTTAATACGGAAATTATTTTTTCCCGTTGTACCACAGTCGTATCCCTGGGTCGTCCGCCTTTCGTGCCAAATACCACCCGCACGCGTTCATCACCCTTTAACACACTTTGCTTCCAGCGCTTTAATGATTTAGAAGACTGAACCGTTTCCTCTGTTCGCAGCCCTAAATAACGGGATAACTGCACGGCCAGCATGACACCCTTATCTTTTTCAGAAACCAGACTTATCACGGCCTGCAACTTCTCATCCGGAATAGCCACTTTGGTTCCCTCCCGACTGGCCCCGCCGATATTTAATGCTTCGTTACTTAACTGCGGATGATGCGGATCAGCTAAAGTGGTTCTGCCCGCAACAGATAAAAGTGAACGGATCGCGGACATTTCATTCTGTAATGTTCGCTTTGAAATATTTTCAGCACGGCGACTATTAACGTACCCGATGATATGCTTCGTTTTGATATGTTTAATATCCCGAATCTGAATATTTAACGTTGCCAGCCGTGCCGGGAAGCGGCTGGCAATCCTCGAACGATCGGCCACCGTTTTAAAACTTCCCCCACCCTGACGGGCCAGCGTCACAAGCTGTTTACTTAATTTCGACATCCCTTTTGGTTCCTTAGCACGAAACACTCGTCACTCGGTTTTTCTACAAAGCAGACTGGCCTGTATCTCAAAAAACAACATCTCAACCCCGACGGCACGGTTGCTTTTGCGCATCCTGCGTCACGACCTGTATCTGTGCATCGGGGCGGCGAAATGTTGAGTTCTTACGAGGCACCCCAGTTCTCTGAACTGTTCGTGGCTTACGCCATGCTGACCGTAGTCAGACTGCCTCCGGCGTCAGGTTTCCCGGACGTCGCCATCGATAACAAGCCGAATATTCTCCTTACTGATAATAAAAACGTTGTCCCGGTGAGGACGCGGATTGAGGTTAAAAATCGCTGTTCAACCGTGCTAAAAACCGTGGTACGTGTCGGTCAGACGGTATGAAAGTCGTGAAAAGCGCACGGTACGTGGCTTAAAGCGTTATGCGCTGCGCGCGTCACTTGGTGTTCGCTTTGCTTACACGCAAGTGACGCCGCGCAGCGTTATGCTTCCTGTGCCGTCGCCGTAAGCGCCCTCTGTGCCAGACGGGCTTATACGGACGTGCACGGGTCACACACCACTCAGGGCGTATCTCTTGAAGATTCATAACGTAAGTAAACGCCATATCAGCCTGAAACGGCTGTTGACGATGAAGACAGTAGCGGCATGATGCTACGTGTCAGTGAGATGTTAAATGGAACCTTCATCACCGGTTGGGGTGATACCCGCTCTCAAAGGTTTAACGGGTGTACCACCTGGCACTTTCCAGGCGTCCTCTTTCGGGCTACGAGGGCTTTTTTGACCACCCGAAGGCGTTTCTCTCAGGTCAGTGAAACATTGGCTGGTAGCTACCCGAAGGCACCTCTCTCAAGCTACTGAGGCATTGGCTGGTCGTCCTGAGACGACAATAATGCCTGCTTAAAATATCAATGAATAAAGAACCCGTCAAGATGATGGAAATACCGTTCAGCTGTCAGGTTGACACTCCCCTATTAATTGACACACAACGGTGTTTTACAACATCTACATCTGGCACTAAGCAGCCAGCTATAGTCTCACCGCCTGCTTTGAGCGATGAGCGGATGTTTGCTTCCTTCGCTCAAAAATGATGCAAATATCCTAACCTCACCGCTCATTAACAATAATGGAAGCAGGTCAATTACACTATAGACATAGTACTGCCAGCTACTCCCCTAAAACTAAACCCGATAAAACATGATATTTTTACTCCAGGAAGGATATTCGACCATTTTGAGCTATCAGTTAATGCACTGTAGTGTACATAAATATTTTCGGAAAAATCGATACATTGTATAAAGCAAAAGGATCCATGAACACTCGAAACAGTTCCATGATAAGTTATTTTATTTCCTTCTGAATCTTTCATTTCCCCACGTACTTTATTCAATATTGATGGAGGATAAGGTATTTTTGCGAGTTCCGAAAACTCCTTTTTAGACTTCGTGATATCGCCATATAGATATTCATGTCTTGCATAACTATATCTAGCCTCATAATGTGTATCTCCAGTGGAGAAACTTCTCTTAAGATGAGTTAAAATCGCTTCGCGGTTATCAAATTCATTTATACCAATGAGAAGTTTGGCAATTTCAAAATGAAGTGTTTTATTTATAGGGTGATTGGAAATGGTATTGCGTAATAAATTAATAGCATCAGATTTTCTATTAATAGAGTAATATGACCGAGCCAAGCGAACAGCTGTGTAAATACTATCTTTATTCTTTTTAAATGATTGTTCAAGTGCCTTCAAAGCTCTAGGGGAATCTTTAATAAACTTCGAATAATCAGATTCAAGCATCAGCAATTTATCATCCGATGGAAATAGTTGAAGCCCCCTCTCAAGATTTGACTCCATTTGCTTTGTTAATTCATTTAAAACTTCATCATCATTTTCAATATCGTGATCCTTAATGAAATCCATACGCTCCTTAATTTCTTCAAATAAAATTTGACCCTTAGTAAAGTATGGCAAGGAGTCTTTGGTTCCAGATAGCGAACGATTCAAAATAGATAATGCATCCTGCCTTAGTTTTCGCTTCTCGCCATCTATATTTGATGACAATGCAAGTCGTCTGTAAATATTTGATTTAGTGTGTTGAAGAGTTCTTTTTAAGAGAGTGCCTGGATCTTCTTCTGCCTTAACAATATAATTAAGAGCAGCTCTCAAGTCTCCCCCTGGATGATGCAATTCAAAAACAGCACGTTGATGATTTATCACCGAAGGATGAATGCCAGCATCCTCAGCAACATTAAAAATGGTGTTCACTAATGATTTATTAGTGAATTCCTCAGCTAACACTCGCCCCTTAATCATCTGCGATATTGCATGATTATCAGTATCGTAGCTTACATTCAAGTATCTGATTATTTTTATAATTTGTTGTGATTTTTCTTCAGCAGTTGGCAATGTCTTTGCGAAGACAATATTTGCTATGTGTTGATGCCTACTTTTATAAACGTAATCACCAATCCTAAAGTCATAGGTAACATTAACTATATTTTCTAATGGAGCCATTAGCCTTTTATAGAACTGATTAAAATTAACACTTTCAATTCTAGAGAGAAGTCCGGCCCTTACGCCTATATTAAATCTATGTAGAGAACAAACATTCAAATATGCTACCTTTGCTTCAAGTGGGTATATATTTTCATATTCATCAATTATTATTTCCTCAAATGTTTTACCTTCTGTTGCCTCATGAAGTGCAACTAGAAGTTGATTATTCAACTTGCTCTTCAAATATGAAAATCTTTCTGATTCAGCAAGCGTCCCCAAATATCCCAAACAATTATATCTAGTTAACTTATGAAGTAAGCTGCCAACTTCATTATTGTTCAAATCAAGCAAATCAAATGAGCTATTTACCTCTTGCTCAAACAACTCTCCTTGAGTGTTCCACTCATTAGTTCGACCTGATGTAATAAATGTTATAGGATAATTGAATTTTTTAGCTTCATTGATTAGATCCAATGATTTATCGCCAAAATCTAAAATATCGTCTATAAATACATACATCCTCTCTTTAATTAACAAACTTGCTTCAAAAATGAGTTCCTTTCTAATTTCCGCGCCTTCACTGAGGAAAAAAGTTGGCTTGTTATATGTAACTCCAATTTCCCACGCCGTTCTTTTTAAGCATACTGATTTTCCGCTACCCGCATATCCTTTAACAACAAAAAATAAAGACTTTTGCGTTTCTGCATTTTGGATGTCAAAAACAGTGTCTTCAAGAATCGAATCAATAATTTCTCTCGAAACATCATAATCATTCATCAACCAACTGAATCCACGGCTATTTCCTCTGTAAAACTTATTCGGTTCAACAGACTCTGAAGTTAAATCAGCCTGGATATGGTATAGTTCTCTTTCTATATACTGGTTTAATTTTTCGCTCGGTCGATCATGAGACGCTATAAATTTATTGATGGTCGTGGTTTTGTCAGGAATAAGTGCGCTGAGTACCGAACTGGGAGAGGTAAAATGCTCACTCAATTTTTGCATAAACTCAACAAAAGTAAGAGGTAAACATTCGAATCTATTAGACGCCCAATACATTATATCTTGTTTTTCTAGGCTCGGGTCCACTAGAACATATTTAGGCCTTTCATTTGTTACTTCACTAACATCAAAGATAAGATCCCTAACATTCTCATCAGAGATACTATACCCGCAAAATACGATTGTATGACTATAAGCAAGTTCTTTTAGCGTTGAAAACAATGAGATCCTGTTTAATTTAAACTTATGATAATCATGGCTGGAAAGAATTAAAGGAAGATTGTGATCATTTATCCTGGAAATGCAACCGTGTAATTTCAATAATGGAACGGAATTTTCATCAGCGAGAATAGATTGAATATCATCGCTATCACCAACAACCCTTTTCAGGGTCTGTGGTGCATTCTGATTCGCCTTATAAGATTTCTCTACTAACTCATCATAATTTGTTGTAGCAATCGCTTTCCAGCGAATTTTTGTAATCAGTTCGTGGCCCACTGTAGGGACGAGATCATTGGTATGTTTCTTAATTAGCTCATGAACAGGGATCATCCCGGCTAAGTCTTTTGTCACCGCACCAACATAACTTAGATTTTTGCCTTTAGACCTACCTGACAAGAACTCGTCACAAATTAAATCTCTCAATTCGTTACCACTTAACCCCTTAAACCTTCTATCTTGTGACAGAGTACCTAATGATGCTCCTGCACCTAAAAATAATATAGCTTTCCCACTCACGATCTGATTAATCAAATATTCACTTAGAAATTCCATGTCAAAACACCCGATCAACAAAGATAAGTCATGATTATCTTGTAAAAGTATCAATCAGGCAAATCCTAAATTTGGACTGGATTGTGATAAAGGATATATAATTTATATCCATATATCAAATAGATGGATTTTAAAAGATATTTATCATTGAACAAACTCTGCATCCTATTTACTGCTCCCAGTTGAGTAACGCAGACTGATGTTCACAACGTCCGCTCATGGCACATAGCAGATCGCCAAGACTATAGCTGGACTCTATAAGTATCGGCCATTGCACGCTGTTAGCAATGTTGTCAGATCAAACCACATCCATAGCATGCGCGCTAAAATTAATCTATATTACAAATAACAACACAAAAAATGCGCCAATTGAATCCTGCGTAAATGATGAGGCAGTCAAATGCAGAGCGATAAGCAATTTATAGCAGTCCAGCGCGGCATCAAGCTCGCTGGTTTCTGGAAAAAAACTCGGCGTAGGGTAAGTCAGTGGGACGCAATTTGCGTTCACTGGGCTAAGTCGCGTGGCCTTCCTGGCTGGCTGGGCCATGTTCCGATCGTATTGGCTATTATGCTCTCGATCGCTTCGGCGGTAGTAGGTGGTTTGTTGATTGGCGTAGTAACTGCGTTTGTCTGGATGGCTATCGTTGCCCTATTTTCCGCTTCAAATGCCAATGAGGATGACTATTCAGAGGCCAAAACCAACGGGCCGGGATATCGTGATGGTATTGATGGGTATGGTTACTTTTCAGGATCAGATGATCTAACCTCTGAACGCTTAGATTAATATATGGAGGTGGTCTTTATTTCCACCACCTCCTCCTGATAATTAAAGTTTTAGCGCTCGCTTAAGAGACTCAGTAGCTTGCCCGCCAGTTTCCTGTGCTTTAGCAACTCCTTTTGTCACAGCCCCTTCAATGATCCCTCCAGTTTTAACTCCAGCCCACGACAAAGCACCAACCCAGACAGCTGGCAACACAACAAACATAGAGCCAAGCACGAAGGACATAATCAGATCGTCTGATGTGTTCTGGAATCCTGCCATATTAAAGCTCGTGTGCGTGTCCGAGGTGTACAGCGCCTCCAGGATCCAGCTGTCCAGCCATCGCGCCAGCTCCCACCAGAATGTCAGGAAGTTCAGCGCAAATACCACGAACGTCAGGGTGATCACCGTTTTAAATTCATACGCTGAAAACGCCAGGATAAGCGGGAACATCACATACACTGCCATCAGCATAACCGCCTGCACCATCGGCAGCGCCTGGCGCATGGCATCGAATGCCGGCCACGCGGCCAGACTCCCCAGCGACATCCCCCCAATCCCCACCACACGCGTAACGGCATTATCGAGCGTGAAATCCGCGTTCCCACCATAGCCAGCATAGGCCTGCCCGTACTGGGAGGCATTGAGGCTTACCGGGCTGACCAGACGACGTATCACCGCCTCCTCATAGTCCGCCGTGCTTTTTCCCATCATCTTCAGCGCCGCCGACAGGCGTAGCCACAGCCCCGGATCGGCCTGGGCCATCACCCTTGTCTTGAGTCCCGTATGGGCCGTGTTCCACCACGCCTGGCAGGTCGGGTAGCCCCCGCGTCCGGTATTGGGCCTGCCGCTGTCCCGGGCAGTATTCCAGGGGAAAGCTTCCCGGGGCATTTTCGACTGCAGGTCGCCGTAGTAACTGTTCATAAACGTGGTGCTCCCCAGCCACTCGATGTCGCGCAGCACCTTCCTGTCCGTGGTCTGCCCCTGGTCCTGCTGTTTCCACATATAGAGCGCCAGGGCATAACAGTCGTTGGTGAAGTCCTGCAGCTCGCTGGCCAGGGACGCGTTGCCAATCCGGGTGTGCTGCACCTCAAAGCGCAGCTGACGCAGGTCGGGCCGGCACGGAATGGTCGCCACCGCCGCCTGGGTGATGCCTTTGGAGAGCTTATGCACCAGCATCCACCACACCGGGGCCGCCGCCGTCTGGTTGTTGAGGCTGGAAATAATCGTGGCATACCCGCTCTCATCCGGGGCTTTCGGGGTCCATGTGCCGCAGGTTTTCGCCCGGGACAGGTCGTAGGTGATGGTGCTGAGGCTGACGTTAATCAGCGGTACGCAGCAGGTGAGCATGACGAAGAACGCCCCGTACAGGGTGTTCTCGATGCGCGGCAGGGAGAGCATGCCCTTGTTCCCTTCATCCTCGCCCTCTTCCCGGACCTTCATCCAGATACCCACAATCCTGAACGCCAGCGGGGCCGCAAACAGCCCCGTGCCGAGCAGGATATTCCACAGGCCGTTGTTGATGACCCACCCCAGCAGGGTCAAAAAATACTCCAGATAGCTGTTGGTGGTCATGCTGTCACCCCCGGAGCACTGGACAGTGCGTATTCACAGACCAGCAGGAACAGGGCCCCGGCAACAGCGATACGTAAAAGTGGCGCTTTATATTCTGGCCTGCACCCCGGCGCATGCCAGATTTTCCATACCCCCCATGCCAGCAGGGCGTAAATCACCAGCCGCCAGGCCAGCCACAGGTTGCGGGAGCCCTCCATCCAGCGGTGCAGCCGGGCCACAGCCCCGGGATGTGCCATGCCGAGGTCGGCCAGCCACAGCCCGGCAGCCATCACGCAGGCGATGGAAAGCAGCAGTCCCAGCCCACGCCGAAGGAGAATGCCGGCCCGCCGCAGCAAGCGGGGGACCCGGTTCGTTGCCGCCAGGGGCAAGGTCTGTTTTGTGTCTGTCATATGATTACCTTTATTTCTGGTCAGAAGACGGCACCGCCAGCTGGTTGAAGCGAACGTCGGTGTTGTCCTCATGCTGCGTCTGGGGGTTGGTTTCGACCCGGTTGTTTTCCCGCCCGATGATGGTCAGCACTGAGTTGTTCGCCAGCTCGCGCTTGAGCTCCATTTCGGTTTTCAGGGCGGTGATTTCCCGGTCGAGCGCAGTGATACGCCTGTCGCCTTCAGCCACCGCTGCATCCTGAGCCGCCACATTGGGTTCAGAGAGTCCGGTGACCAGCATCTGGCGCATCAGGAGTGCGGTCTCCACGGTATCCGCCATGGCCAGTTCGCCCGCCAGGCGCGCGGTGAGGGCCGCATTGTCCGGGTCCCGCTGCAGAGCCTTAATCACGCCGGCAGTCATCCCCAGGCTCCCGGTTTTCAGTTTGCCGAGGTTCTCCGCCGTGGGTTTCTCCGTCCCGTTAACCAGCTTCACCAGCTCTTCAATGTTAGTTTTGGTCGCCGCCTCCAGCATCGGGGCAAAGCCAGTACCCGCCACGGTCACGCCCGGCTGCTGCTCATCGTCCCCGCTGGTGCATTTTGTCGCATCGGTGCAGGTCCGCATGGCCCGGTCACCCAGCACCTGAACCACCGATTTTGCGGCCTCCTCCGGGCTCTTAAAACGACCGCACACAGCCCCGTTACAGCTCCCCTGGCTGACGGTCGTGGTGTTGAGCACCGCCTGGCCGGTCATCATGTTGTAGCCCGCCGCCGCCAGGTCATGGGCCGGGCGTATCGCCAGTTGTCCCTGACCGCCCCGCTGCTGGCCCCCCACCCAGCCATGGCCCGAGTTTCCGGTGACTTTTTTTCCTGCCGTGTCCGCCCGGATAGCGTCCGCCCCACCGGTGTTAATCACCTTCCGGTACTCGTCCATCATGGCCGCCTGGGTCCACTTGCTGCTGTCGCTGAAGTTCGCCAGCCGCTTCGACATGTTCTGGCAGTTGAGCTGGGCCTTGTCGAAGCCGATATTTGCCTGCAGCACCCCGTTGGTCAGCATGTCGTACAGGCCGGGATTGGCCCGCTGAATAATCATCGCCGGCAGACTGGCCACGGCGCCGGTCGCGCCCCGGATAACCTCCCCCATCAGGTTTTTAAAGCCATCAGTCACCCCGTTGAGCTGGTTGCCCACCGTGGTTTTCAGGTCGAAGTTGCCGCACATCAGGTCGCTGCTCCATCCGAGGTTCACCCCGAGGTGTGGCATGTTGCTCCGGGTGCCCGGCTGCGATATCACCGAGCCGCCGCCCAGGGTGTAATAGAGTTTGTCGGAGACCGCCCCGGAGACGTCCTTGCCGTAGCCCATGGCGCTGTTGGTCACCTCCGGCAGCGAAAGCACCCCGGCGTGCCCGCCAGGGGTGGTGACAGTGATGAGCCCGGAAAGAAGTGCGGCAGCCAGGCGGGGCGATGCTGGCGTAAAACGTATGTTCATTCGTACTGACCTCAGATATCGGTGCTGGAGAGGAAGGTCTGGCCCCGGCGCTGGCAGCAGCTGTAGGGTTGCCAGAGGGCAAAGGCCGCGCTGTCGTCCGGGGCTGCATCATGGGGGCCGTCAGGAAACACGGCACACGACCGGCTCAGCTGCGGGGCAAGGCGCTGCCAGGTGTGGTTTTTACTGCCGGTGTTCTCGGTGACCTCGCCCGGCGGCCAGTACCCAGGCCGCCGGGTCCCCTTCAGGGGCTGGTATACATGCGGCTGGCCGGTACGGGTGATAATGTCCGCCACCCGCTGGGCCACTACCGCAGCCGCTTTGTCGGCATCAGTCTGGTTCACCAGCCCCGCCCGGGGGTAGAGCGCGCTCCACATGTCGCCGCCGGTCTGCGAGCCCAGCTCACGCCTGCCCGGGATAAGGGCTTCGGGGTAGAGGGATTCCGGCAGCCCGGTGCGCCAGGCGAGCGTGTCGAGGGTGCTGAGAAAATACGGGGCCAGAGGCTGTGCTGCGCTGGCGCAGGAGTAACCGCTGATGCTGCCCCCGATAAGAGAGGTGGCAGGGTGACCAAGGGCGTCAGCGTACCGGAACAGCAGGCTGGCGTGACGCTGCCCGGGGTTTTTCATCTCCGTGACATTCCCGCCCCCGGCCGACAGCCCGGCCAGGGCCCCGGTGACAGCGTTCTCCACCCCGCCCGCCGTCCGGCTGACCAGCGCCATCTCCCGCCAGGGGTTACCGCCCGGGGCCGGATATGTGGAGACCACGGCCTCTGGAAGGTTATGGGTGACCTTCACTGAGGTTTTGACCGAGCAGCCAAACGGGGTGCACAGCAGCCAGTAGCAGATTCCGCTGACCCGCCACTGGATACAGGCCGGGGTCATGGCGCTCGCCACTATCTGCGCGGTACTCAGAGCCGCGAACGTCACAGGGACACTGGCGGCCGTCAGAACCAGCGCAACCGCCACCGTATTCAGCCCTGTGCGCAGCCGGTTACCCCGGCTAAGCTGCCCGCTCATGGCTGGTCCCCCTGCGCTTTCAGCGTGGTGGCACGGGCCACATCCGCCGTGCCGTAGACCACCTCCGTATCGTCAAACACCACCGCCGGAAACTTCGCCACCCCGAGCTCACGGGCGTGCACGATACCCCGGTAAACCTCAGCAATCTGCTGCTGATGCGCCTGCCAGTCAGGAGACTGCAGTACCGCCCTGACCTGCGCTTCAGCCTGCATGGGGTCAGCAGGCAACGCACCAAAGAACTGTGTCTGCAGCCGGTCAGGACCGTCGAGCCACACCACCTGCGTATCGGGCGGTAAATTCACCGGGGGATGCTGGCTGTCGGTGTAGACCACCGTGGCCGCCAGCGCGGGGGCTGACAGCAGAACAGAGAAGAACAACGCGGAACTGATGTGCATCGGCGCACTCCATCAGAATAAAAGTCCTGACAGGGTGCGCAGGCTGAGAGTAACGTGCAGTATTTAATTCAAACCTGAAGCCGCAAAATTTATCATGCGCCACGGCAGCGCCTTTTACACAGGGTAAGTATGACGGTAATTTCGGCCTGAGCTCCCGGCAACAGTTTGAGTAACATCGCTTCGCGCGCACTTAAGCTACAAGCTGGCAACCATCGCGCCCGCGACATACAGGTATTTATGTTCACTGGTACTGGAAGTTATCGGGCAATATTGACAGAAAAGGCCCACCAGAGTGAGCCTTAAGATTATGACAAGCCAGTCATTGGTAAGGTTGTCACAGTGCCGGGTGCCTCCCGGTGAGCCTCAGGACGGTCAGACCCGGCTCGCGCTGTTGACTTCAGGACATTTTAACCTTTTGGCCCCACCGCTTAGGGGGATTCACTGCGACGGAATAACCATACTGCCAACATGCCAATATCAACAATACCCAAAGGGGAAATTCGTGTTCGCTATCAAGAAAAAACCCACAGGAGTCCGCCTGTGGGTATAAGAAAAAACATCGTACTGGAAGTCCCCGACATAACGCGCGGGACACGTTAAGTGTTGTTCACTGCCCCTGGATATCAACCCGGGACGAGTAAAATTCCTTTAGCGGCGCAACTATTGATGCCTGCATTCGGCTGAGTACTGTTATATGGCGACAGGTCTGATACGGAGATATCAGTAAATCACCCAATGCCCATGCGAACGCGTTTCCCTGCCCCAGGCCATTCTTTTTTCAGCTAAAAAAGCAGCTGATGAGAGCCGCAGTCATCAGGCCTCGGTCATCGGCCTGGATAGCCCGGCTAACTGCCATTATATGATGGCGGTAAAGTTGCGGGTCTGCTTCCCCGCCGTCAACGATATCGGTTTTTAAAGTCCCGTTCGTCCGGACTATCGCGTCGGTAGGCCCGGCCCTGACAAAAGCGGGTCTACACTTGCCTGGTGCACTGCGCAGCCTAACCAACAACCTTGCCTCCGGAAAACCACACTTTGCTCACCGGATAGACAGTGCAAAAAAAAGCAGCTCAATCTGTGGGCTGGCAGGTGCTGAACATTCATTATCAATCGGGTAGGAGCCCAGGGGGATTGATTAAATGAACGCTGCTTCTGGTCACTCACCATGAATCGTACTAAAACGAAGACAACCAGGCACCTGCTGCCCGTAAAGAAGTATCACAGTATAACTACCTGCAAACAAACGCAAAAATCTTGTACTTTATTCGAATTATTGGGAAATGGCAGGATGCTCCGGAGGCCTGGCAAGACCCGTCCACTGATAACATCAGAAACAAGGCAGCGAATATCGTTACCAGAATCGAACGAGTGAACTACTGCTCTCCTGGTTTAGCTTGCTTTTGAGGTGACGATGTGAAGATAAACGTCATTACTCTGGCAAATTCCTCTTTCTCAAAATCCATCACTACGGGCTCAATAATGACGTCTTTTATCAAAGGATCCTCTGACTCAATACAATCCGCCATGCTCCTTAGCCAGGAAACAATTTTCTGAGAATTAGCGATGTTGCCCATATTATCCCCTGCCATCTGAACGTGCGTATCCCTTTAGTATATAACCTTCGGGCTGATACTCATTCGTACGCCACACAAACAGCACAAGCTTTCAACTATTGTATGTATATTTATCAGGCTTTATGATTTTCCCATAAAGCCATACTATTCAGAGGGTTTACTGTGGTTAATAAAAAAGGAATAAAACATGGAAAAAATACTGGCAATCGCTCTGACACTTGTCGTAGGAATGGCATCGTTTAGCGCGTTGTCCTGCCCTAAGGGGGAACATCCTCACGGCGGCACAGGCTCTCATCATAAAGGTGGCTATTGCGCCTGACAGGTAAGAGCGGGGACGGGCGTACTCGCCCTTCTCGGGAAACCGCGTCTGCCCGTTGACCATCAACAGCAGGTCAATGCACCCGCCCCCCTGCCGCTCCGCATACGGAGTCACGCTGCAGCGCCACCCGGTGCGAATTCCATGGAATTACTTGTAACACTTACAGCAGAAGATCTAGCCAGATTATACGATTCACTTAACCAGTTACAACACTCCCTTGGAGTTTATCAGTAAGCGTCAACTCAATGCCGTCTGGCAGAATCTGAAATTCCTGAGAGTATAGTGGACACTAAATATGGTGGACGCTATCCATGAAATCACTGA
>NZ_FXAS01000065.1:0-9610 GCF_900177785.1 Cedecea sp. NFIX57
GAACGGTCAGTGTAATAAAAAGAAGTCAGGGCGCGTTAGGAAATAACGCGTTCATGTTCCTCCGGAACCATCGTTCATCTTCGCCAGAATACGCAACTGCGGGTAGCCGGCAGGTTATTACGTGAATACCCGGATGTCTGGTTGCAAACCCATCTGGCAGAGAACTGGCAGGAGGTCTCCTGGGTGAAAACCTTGTTCCCATGGAGCAAAAGTTACCTGGATGTTTACAGACATTATGGTCTCGTCACGCCGAAGTCTTTTTTTGCCCATTCAGTTCATGTTTCTGATGCAGATTTTCAGATACTGGCAACGTTACACAGCAGTGTGGCGTTCTGCCCCTTGTCGAATCTGTTTTTGGGGAGCGGGTTATTCAATCTGGAACAGAGCCAGAAAAATCAGGTTAAAACAGGACTGGGAACTGACGTTGGTGGCGGTACCAGTCTGTCCATGCTTAAAGTTATGGGGGGAGCCTACAACGTGACGCAGTTAAGAAAAGCGTTCACAGAAACACCCGAAAAAATCCGCTCTCTCGATCCGATGGAAAACTGGTATATAGCGACCCTTGGAGGAGCAAGAGCCCTGTCACTTGACCACGTAATTGGAAGTTTCACTCCAGGGAAAGAAGCCGACTTCATCGTTATCAATCCACAGAGTGACAATGCGCTGAAAATCAGAACTGAGAACAGCAAATCGGTCGAAAGCAAAATCTTCGCAATTGAAATGATGGGTGACGATCGCACCATAGAACATACCTACATCATGGGTGAAAAAGTGAAGTAACCCTTCCCCGAATAGTGAGGACACCCCGAAGCGCTGGAGCAGCTGCTCATGTAGATCCCCCGACAGCTGGTATATCAGCATCTCCACCATTCATCTGGCTGATGATATTTTCAGGCAACATCGTGCGCGGGCTTACGTACGTATTTTTATTATTACTTCGTGCACAAGAACGTACGTAACAGTCTGGTTTCTGAACTCCAGGCGATTTTTTGTAAGTGACATCTACCTTCGCCACATTTGGTGAAAGTTACGGGAAGTATTTTCATTTCACAACCATTTCAATGAATTAGCGTATGTAAGCCACATCAACACAGCACCCTCAATCCATGAAAAAATAATTTAATATAAAACAAATATATCGTAGAGAAGATTAACGAACTGTGATGCCATTAACTTTATATCGTGACCAAAACTGCGCAGCTGACGTGCCCAGCAATGTGAAACACCACAGGGCTCCATACCAATATAACAGAGGGGAAGATTCACAAAAAACATCAGCATTACATCACGACGTAGTTATCTTGTGGGTACCGTTTTCCCCTGAGCATTGACCCCGAGGAGCTGAAAGACATTTTTTGCCAGATCAATACCGATGGTTGTAATCCTCATAACCGACGTTCCCATTTATTCAGTGCTTGTGTCTGGCACACTTTCATTCTGACACACTGCTGCCACTTAATTGGGGCGTCCATTCCATTCGCGCCCATCAGAACCGAACCTGGGAACCCAACTCAATCACTCGATTAGCGGGGATCTGGAAGAGTTCAGGTGCACGTAGAGCATTGCGTTGCAGGATCTGGAACATCCACCCTCGCCCTTTCAAATACCAAGGTCGGTCGCCCAGCAATAGCGTATCTCTGGATAGGAAGAACGAGGCTTCTTCCATCGTGACACGAAGTCCCTCCATGCCACAACGATAGAGAATATCCGTCACATTTGGCGTTTCTCGCCAGCCGTAGCATGCCACCACACGCCAGAAGGTAGGTGACAATTGCGTGATGGTTACACGTTGCACATTGTGCCAGTAAGGCACATCGGCCGTGGTCACATTGAGCAGGATCACCCGCTCATGCAGCACCTTGTTATGTTTAAGATTATGTATCAATGCAAGCGGCAGAGCCGTCTGTGATCGCTCCATATAGACCGCGGTCCCCCTGACGCGCAGGGACTCTGACTGTTCGAGGGAGCCAATCATGGCCTGCAGGGCTTCGGGATTATCGCGCAGACGCCCAAGCAAGCGCTGGCGTTCTGTATTCCACGTAAGCATGATAAGGAGTATCGCCAGGCCGAGCACCACAGGTAACCAGCCCCCACTGAACAACTTGGAAAGGTTTGCGGCAAACAGTGGCAGATCAACCACCAACATGGCAACGAGCATCATCCCCCCCCAGCGACGCTTCCAGCCCCAGTTTTTCACCAGCACAATGCTGAGTAGGACTGCTGTCAGCACCATCGTACCGGTAACCACGATGCCGTATGCGGAGGCCAGACTGCTTGAGCTTTTAAAGCTGACGATGACGATCACCACAGCCACATAGAGCAACCAGTTTACCAGCGGCACATAAATCTGTCCGGATTCTACATCCGAGGTATAAATGATACGCATAGGAGGCAGATACCCCTGACGAACGGCCTGCCGGGAGAGAGAGAAAACACCGGAGATAACTGCCTGTGAAGCAATGACGGTCGCCAGTGTGGCAACCAGGAGCAGCGGGATCATTGCCCAGTCCGGCGCCAGAAGAAAGAACGGGTTTTTAATCACCTCAGGCTGGCTGATTAGCAGTGCCCCCTGGCCGAAATAGTTGAGGACCAGCGCGGGTGCAACCAGCATTCCCCAGGCAATCCGAATTGGTTTTTTTCCGAAATGCCCCATATCTGCATATAACGCCTCAGCCCCAGTGACGGATAACACCACCATTCCCAAGGCAACAAACGACGCACTGTGGTACTGCTGGAAAAACTGTATGGCCCACCACGGGTTCAGCGCCTGTACTATCCCGGGATGACGCATAATCCCGCTAATGCCGAGCACGGCAAGCATAACAAACCAGAGACACATAACCGGGGCGAAAAGCTTACCGACCTTGCCGGTGCCGTATTTCTGGATAGCAAACAGGATAGTCAACACAACAAGGGCCAGCGGCACAATGAAATCAGCCAGCGAGGGAGCAATAAGCTCCAGCCCTTCGATGGCTGAAAGCACGGAAATAGCAGGGGTGATGACGCCATCACCGTAAAAGAAACTGGCGCCGACCAGACCGGCCAGGGTCACCATCCCTGCCCGGCGAGAATTAATATTGCGGATGGCCAGAGACATCAGCGTCAGTATCCCCCCCTCTCCGTCATTGTCTGCCTTCATCACAAAGCAGACATATTTCAGGGATACAATCAGCATCAAGAGCCAGAAGATCAGCGACAGGAAACCAAATATCGATGTCTGCGTCATGGATATTCCCTCAACCCCGGTAAGACATTCACGCAGGGTATAAAGAGGACTGGTGCCAATATCCCCGTACACGACACCAATTGCTGCCAGCGTAACCGCTGGCAGAGGAGTTTTATTTTTTTGCATAGAGAGGATGTAGCCCAAACAGCTAAAGGATAATTGCCGTAACTATAGTTATCTTATTGCGGTTTGTGTGGCTTTCACCCCACCTGACTGTGAGTATTTATGACAAAGTGCAGACAGGTCTCTGCGGAACGATATCCAGATCTCACACCGTAAAAAGAGTGGAAATGGACTGGACGGTCAATAATATGTAAAAAAATCATGAATCTGCTGTGGTATTTGCATTATTTTGACGCTATTTACGCCGTGTTACTCACGGTTTATACCTTAATCGTCTTTGACTTCAGGGCAAACATCAGGGTTATGGCGGATAAACGTAACCCGCCCTACACGTATTTCATGTTTTGTAATATTTCATCAACTAACCACTTAAGACAAATCAAATCCCATGCCCTGTTTTACAAAACCTCTGCCGCGTTCAGAGCACCTTATGACCGGGACCTGCCAGAAAAACCGTGCCATAAAGTCATCGTCACTCACTACCAGACGCGTTCCCTGTCCCGCACTGTGGCTCCCGGTAGCGCAGGATGATTTCATCCTACCCGGCATAGTGCTCCAGAGGGCTTGTGGAGACTGGCGACTTTTCAGGTAGGACTGCGTTTGGGAAACGAAAAAAATTGTTCCATAAGGACTTCCCCGGCATGTCAACGCCGATGTTTACGGTTTCTGTCTGCACTACAAAAAATAAAGGGGAGAGACTACGATCCCAGGAAAAGATCATGATGAATCGCCATCGATTCGGCCCCTAATGAAAGGTGCGCGTGAGGCTCTGGTTCGTTAGCCAGGTACACTCGCCCTGTACAATAAGCAGATATTCCGCGCGGGGTCAAGCCTTTATTATCAAAGAGTTGTAAATCATATGGTCATACAGTTTTGTACTTCAGTTGGCTGAGTACAGCCTGAAATCATCACCGTAATGCAATAATATCCAGCACAGTCTTGCATTTTTGGCGGCAATGGCCACAACAGCGCTCCAGTATATTCCGCGTTCGACCAGTGAGCAGACCCAATGGCTGAATAAATCCGTCCTTTTCTCTGCGCCAATCTGGACCGAACGTGCCCCCTGTACAAGAAGTCTTCTCAAACGGCCGAAAGAGGGCCAGTTTATCCACCCTGCTGTACACGATGGTAAAATCGCTATCGCCCGTTCACAACTTGCTCTGAAACGAATCAGTGAGCTGTACGCTCCGGAAGACGGAATACGCGGCATCCCGGCAACGTAACGTCTAGCGGCAAGGCAATCCCGGCGTTAGCCACTGCTGACATTCCTGCATGAGTGGCTGGTACAGCCAGATAATCACACCGCCGAGCGGGCTCTACGGGCAGTCAGCCCGGATAAAAATTTTATCTTCTACGGTAGCGACCACGGTGGTGAGCGCGGAGCACGGCGGTATAATCTGATCGGAACGTGCAGACTGAATGGCATCGATCCGGAAGCTTACCTTCGCCATATCCTGAGCGTACTGCCGGAGTGGCCGTCCAATAAAGTGGCAGAACTTCTGCCATGGTCCGTAGACCTCATCAATAAATAGTCGTCAATATGGTGCTCACTTAACGCTTACCCATCTGCCTGGGTCTGGAAATGGGTAAAGCACTCAGCGATATCGTGGAAATGCCTGCTTTGCTGACGCTGAGTGCTATCGTAGCAGGAATCGCCGCGATCGAAGTGGGCGCAAAAATCTTTGC
Source organism: Cedecea sp. NFIX57 (assembly GCF_900177785.1). Classification (NCBI taxonomy): domain Bacteria; kingdom Pseudomonadati; phylum Pseudomonadota; class Gammaproteobacteria; order Enterobacterales; family Enterobacteriaceae; genus Cedecea; species Cedecea sp. NFIX57. Next base: position 5,036 of record NZ_FXAS01000065.1, read on the forward strand.
AGAGGCGACAGGTTGTTAACGAATGCACTTGAGCCAGGTCAGGGTCCTCTGGTTGGACTTCCGCGGCATCCCAGGTCGGATTTAGGGATAACCAGCAATCAGAAAGGCACCAATAATCGGCCTTTTCAGGAGGCAAATACTGACGGGGAAAACACATCTTTTACACCGAATAATGGATGCTACCTCGTAAGGGTTCCCGGGAACATGAGAGTATTGACTGATAGTGAAACGCTTTCAGACAGGTCAGTATTAGATGGATATAGCGTAATGATGGACGTTCAGGTTATTAACTGTTTTCCACTGGCGATAAAAATAGCCTGCATCATCAGTTGCTGCGTGTTGCCCCGGGCTATTCCCGTTCTCCTGTCATCTGGCAGGTCTTTGTGGCTTGCCTTTGATGGCAAATAATTATCTTCCGTGCTGCTGACAAGGATATTGGCACTGATACCACAGGCTTATGCCCAGACCTCCGGGAAACTGACAGGGAAAATAGCCGGATTTATCTCCTCCGGGCATCCATATGATAAACGGTACGCCGCCATTGCTCGTCGGGGCGGCTGATAAAACCAATGAGTTCGGAAGGAAATGCCCCCCCAAGGATCCGCCCGTCAGCGTCAGTATCAATGGCATTCCAGTGAGCCGAACAATGAATATATTTTGTGGCGAGCATATCCATTTCTTGCAAAGAAAACGCTTGCGATGACTGGCCCTGGCGAACAGCTTTGCCCATAACAACAGCCTTAGCACTCAGAGACACCAACTCATCAGGCAACGCCGTCTCCGGCAGCGTCGGATCGATTGCATTAAACCTTACCCCGGCCTCCAGAGCAGCATCCCGCATCACCCTCAAGGCTACCGTCGACCAACGATTTTTGACTACCCTGTTTCGAAGTGTCAGTGCAGCGAAACTCCTTTTCTGCATTTGTCCGTATCGATCAAGTGGCATTCTGTCGTCATACCAGGTTTCAGCTGAAATGTTGTTGGCGCGAGCCAGCGCAGCCATCGCCGGGGAGGCTGTCAGGATGGAGAGCTGGGCAAAAGCCTTCTGGTATACCCGCGTTTGCACATCAGGTCTGTCGAAGGGCACAGTTTCGGTCTCCGGACGTGACAGAAACACATTTTCTGTAACTACCGGCAAATACCCCCCGCCGATATCAGAATGCGCGCCTGGCAGTAGCAGCTCCGGCCAATCCGGACCAACGCTGTTGAGGGCAAAATTAAAACGACACTCATGCGCCGCCGCGATTTGAAAAACGCGCTCAGCTACTCGGGTGGCCAGAGAAAGGTTTACATCACGGGTGTCTGTAACTTGTCGGTTTAAGTGATGGGTGGGGATCCCCACAGCGGCGACCGTATCAAACAGACCTATAAAACGATTTTTAACAACTGGCGTGCCCACACACGTCGAATGCGCCATGCCCTGGTTGATAGCCTTGATGATCTCGGAGTCCCTGGCGTGTACACGATTCGCAAAATGCCTCGCCGCAGCTCCCCCACGGCTGAAACCGAAAAGATCAAATCTGACGGTTGTGACAACAAATACACAATCTTGTTGTTGGTTTTGAAAAACATGCAGCATGTCCTGAACATGTCGCGCTATTTTAGAGACTGCCTTATCTGTCTTGGCAATTATCCCTGTTTCTGCGAGACCCAGTCCCAGACCCACCAGGTTATCAGGCTGATCAATTTCAGTTCCGATACCTTCAATATAGACAGCACTCTGGGCTTCATCAGCCTCAGTGGTCAACCCCTGCTGGTAAAGCGTGCTCAGCCAGTAGATATTGGTAAAGTAGGTGTTATAACTTACTGCCTCCGACCCAGAAAAGCCAAAGTGATCACGAACGCAGTTAGCCAGCATGCTCTCTGCGCCCGAAAAATTTAGATCATGATAGCCTGCACCACAGCTACGGAGGGCTCTTTCCGTGTTGGGTGCATTATTACCCGTGCCATCAAAAAAAATGCCGATGGTCAGCGTAATTTCACGCTTCGCCTTAGATTTGTTCACAGCCCGGCCTGAAATAGCACGATTTTGGGGCAGCATAATGCTGCATGTATTGAGACATCATTATTTACCTGGTCGTTCTCTATCTTTTATTCTGGCGTGCAATGTCACCACAAAGTGGCTCCCGCTGTTATCATCTGGCGCAGAGAAGCCCGCCTCCGGAGTGACATTGCAGCCCCAGTTAATACACACCTTCTTTGTTAACCTCACCCGCACAGAAAAACATCATTCAGTGAATACGTAGACTTGCGCTACGATTTTGCATGCTTAGTATCAGTTTCATGCCGATAACGGTTTTTTCGATGCCCCGGGATAAACAAAACAGAAGAATACATGGTGCTTTTCAGAGATACTGAAAAAAAAATTCACAATAATGTCAGGCGATGTACCATGAGCATACATTCCAGGTAATGCGATGGTTTATGCCATACCGCCTGAACGTTCCCGTTCATAAGACATGGACATTATGATGATCTTGCGCCAGCCATTTGTTATTACAATATTACGTACTTATGTATTAGTTACTACAATTCAATAAATTTAACTTTATAGCAATATCAGATGTACGCCACACGCTTTAGATTCACGATAATATAAAAAATATTCTCTCCGCTTATGTTTATGCATCGCTTATATTTTACGTATCCCCTGTATGCCATGGCCGCCATATATTTCGGCAATACCATCCCGTGCAGTCAGGCCAATTTTATCCGCCAGGATTTTGTGCCACGACATGCGCCAGCAGGTTCAAACAGTGGGATGAAAAGAACCGATATCCGGAGATATATATCTTGCTTGAGGAGAGCAACCATGATTATACAAAGCGTCAGTCGACTGGCACAGACTGAAATTGCAACATTCACACACAGCGTACACAGCCCAGGCGTCCTTGTTGGCGCATTAGTCGGGGCGGCTATTTTTGCACTGTATTTATCGGATGTTCCATTAATAAAGTCAGTCATATTATTTGCAATATCGATGCTGGCTGGCGTGGTGGCAGCCCCCTTTGCCGCACAGGTAGTCTCCAGTATCACACCGGAGAGTGTCACTGCACGAGAGCCCGTTGGGGCGCTGGTGTCCTCGGCAGTGGTAGTTAAATTGCTGACTACAGTGAGTAATAATGTCGGGACCATCTTCCGGCATAATAAAGGTGAGACAACAAAATAGCAGGACGAATTTTATCCCCGGATATGCAAGTTTGGTCTTCCCTTCAGGAGGCAGACTCTCTCCTGAAGGGAAGACCAGCTCATATTCCTTGCCATCTGATACCCAGTGCCGACATTCTCCATTTCAGTCCTGAACGGCCGTGCTGGCCACAGCTCTGCTGGTGCAGCATGAAGCGTCACCGCACATAATACATCAGGGGATGTTGGTGAAAGATTGCCATTACCGCGATGTCCCTCTGCCGCCACACGGGTAACGGGGCAATCAGGATACTGATGAAGATTTTAAGTGACAGTGTCACTTATTATAAATTAATCTTTGTTGCCATGTGAAAAAACTCAACACATTTTCAATCGTTCGTGATGAATTAAAAATATAATATAAAAAATATCAGCCATAATATATATTAAAATACTACACTTCTCTATATCAATAGTTCCACATCGCTAATAAAAAAAGAAATAAAAGTAATTATTTATGATTTAAATCAATTAATATTATTTCATTATGAATACTTTAGAATACATGTGAGAATTATTAATAGATGAAGGTAGAAATAATGACATACAAGCGCCTATACGCTAAAGCAGGTAATTATATCATAGTTAATAGCAATATGCCGTTGATCATTATGATCAGAGATGACCACAATCATGAGATCTATCTTAAAGAGGGTGGTGCAAATTTCTACGGCGGTTTTTTTAATCATTTTCCTGCACTCATCCAAATTTCCGCAACGGGCTACTGGAATATAACCGTCAAACGGTGGGGATTTTTACCAGACAATATCGAATATTCCGTGGAGCTTTTCCAGGAATCTGTCAGGGGCGAATGCAAACTGCCCGTTCAGTGAATGTGCCAGACCGGAAGCCAGAGAACCTCATTCACGCACATTGTTTAATGTTTAGCCCGGTGGATACCGCTCGCTTGTGATTTTTATAACAAATTGATAAATAAGCATTTATTACACATCAAATCCATGAGCCGCCCGGCAAGTTCAGGCTTCATTGAGCAGCCTAAGAGTATCTCTTGCAGTATGCACATGCCCGATCGCTAAAATATTACACGCACATCTCACTATTGGCGCCACGGCATATCCCGGCACAGACCTTCGGACTGATTTATGACCGTACTGTTTTTTTGTAAACTGCTCTTCTGAACTGCCTGGTGAAATATATGCACCCGATAAATGTCTCAGCAGTTTTTCACGAAACTCAATCGATCTCAAACAGTAGATCCCCCTATAAAGCAGAAGATTTACAGTTAAAAAGATTATAGTCATTATCTTATGTATCCTACTTTACCACCAACGACTGAATCGCCACAGGTTTAACAGACACCTCAGAGTCATTTAAGATGACTTAAAGAGAGGTGCCCATGAGCGGTAAGCGTTATCCTGAAGAGTTTAA
>NZ_FXAS01000054.1:0-15548 GCF_900177785.1 Cedecea sp. NFIX57
GAATATTTCAGCACCTGGCTCTTGCCCGGTGGCTGACATATGAAATGTTAACGCTTTGTTCCCGTTGCATTAAGGCGCAGTCAGATAACAGGCTGTGTTTTAATGCTGCTCTGGTGATGTCGCAGCCCGGTGTGTAAACGGGTATCTGACGCCCCCTCTGTCTTCATGCCCCTGAAGACAGGATAGCGGAACGGGACCTTATGGGTAACGCTCCCCCGCTTCATCACGGAGTGCTCCATCGGGGACCGGCTACCGGACAATGCTCTCCCGGGAGCATATCCGAACCTCACCGGAGAGGTGCCCCGGAAATCGGTGCAACAGATGCGTATTCACACCATTGTGAATCTATTTTAATTTTTCAGCATCAGAAGTCATGTAAATATATCGTATATCAATCAGCGCATCGAAACAGACAGCCTCCTGTTGCCGGAAGACTTTTGCCCCGATGCCCCACCAATATTCATTTTACACAGAGGACTGCTATGTCTGAACTTTGGCCGAAAATACCCGACGCTGACGCAGGACCGGCTCCCCGTCAGTACCGGGACAGTATGGCTTATTACCCTGAAGCGGAAAAGGCACAGCGCTTTGAACAGCGCGGGGATTACGTCCGGGCATTTCAGGCCTGGATGAGGGCAAACTATACATCATGTAATGAACTTAACCGGCAATGGAGCCGGTCGAGAGCTGAGTTTTGCGAAAAATTCAGCCTGCGGGGCCACTGACAGGCAGAAGGGGGAATTGACGTCGCGTGTGCCCCTGGGGCTGTGCCACCCCCAGGGGATGGGTAACAGGTGTGAGCGGAAGCCATGATGTGATGCCGTGCCAGGACAATTCCTGGCCGAGCACTCACACCGTATTTATTCAAATCGCCCTTCACTCTGACGCACGTCTGCTATAATCAGCGAATCCGGCAGGAGTGCCCCCTGTCAGACATAAAAAATACAACGTGGCCAGGACAATGGTCATGATTATTCCTGTGGGAATGATGTTCTTTGTCCTTTTCTTTCTGAAAGGGAAATATATACAACAAAAAATGCATCCGGCAATACACCCCCCCTGTTTTACCGGGTGGGTTGTTGCGGGCTCCTTGTACACTTTCAGGCCTTAACACCGATTAAACGATTATCTCCGGACATAAAGTTTATCTTCATAAACAGAGGCGATGACCTATGGCTGAATCAGAACACCCCTTCCCCTTTATTGAAAATAATTTGCACCGGGATTTACTCCAGGCCGCAGGCTTTCATTCGGTAAAAGATATCACCCGGGGCTCCGCCCTTGAATTCGAAAAGAAAATGGTGTCTCTCCCCGCGGACCAGGCCGCACAGATTTATCAGTCGTCGCGGACACTGTCCGATACGCTGGACCAGTTGACCCGGGCTGCTCAACTCAGTAATGACCCAATTATCAGAGCGCTCCCCGGCTTTGACAGCCGCGCCACAGCCACTCAGGCCCGTGAAAAAGCCCGGGCGATCCTTGGTGACGCCTCTCCATTTGAAAGTTTTACACCCTTACCGGAAAACCAGCACTATGCTGATCCGGCGGGCATTCAGTCCCTGTTCTCACCCGGCCGTTACCTGGCCGTGCTGTACGGGCAGGCAAAAAAACTGGGGGCGGATCTGGACACTCGCAGGCCAGACCTGAGAACACTCACCCTCAACAACACCAGTATGCTCACACAGCTTCCGGCGCTGAAGATCCTGAAAGATGTCCTGGTGTTGCGCGGCGGGAACAATGAGCAGACACTTTATTCGACGCTGAAAACAACATTTTATCCCCAGAGCCTGCCTTACGATGATGACCAGACAAAACTTCAGCTTGCACTTGAAAACCGAAACCTCACGCTGACACAGCTGTGGTGGCAGTTTGATCCGGACAATATTCTGAGAGAGGATCATCTCCTGTCGACCATGGCACAGTTGAAGCTGACGCCGGAATATCACCAGCACAACCGGTTTTTAGAAAAAACTTTCTACAAACCCGGCAACGTACCTGCTCTGTATGGCGTGAATGATATTAATAACCTGGCAACGCTGGACAAGTTTGCCCGGCAGGTCGGGATTTCCATCGACACGGCGCAGGAAATCGGCTCGACCGCATTCATTCAGTCCCTGTTGAGTGAAACCGAACAGAAAAGTAAAGATACTGCCTGGTTGAAAAATGTTAAATGTCTGGCCGCAGCCGACTATTTTATCCGGCTGTCCTCGCGCACCCGTTTGTCCATTAATGACCTCGATATTCTGTTTTCCCTGACTTCAGGGCAGAGCGACATTGTCCCCCTCATCGCTTTTGTTGTCTGTGAATATCTGCGGCTGAATCAAAAATACGGGCTGACAGCCAGCGAGTTTTCTGTCCTGATGGGAAATGCTAATCCACCGGCCAGCAAAGGAGAAGTCCCTTATTACGACCAGCACTTTATTAATCCGTCCACAGGAGAAAAACTTGCTCTGGGTGACAGCATCAAAATTTCATTTAACCTGGGGAGCGCTGACGCAATCCGGGAACAGCTGAGCCAGATACTGGGTATAACGGAAGAAGAATGCGCGGCAATATATAGCGCACACATTCATCCGGGTAAGGAAAATGACACTAAGATTGCACTGACTTCATCCGTGCTGAGCCGGTTCTGCTTTTATGTCCGGGGCCCCGCGTTGTTAGGCATCAGCAGGACTACCGCAGGGAAATTATGTCAACTCCGTTCGACGAATGCGACGCTGGACAAGCCACAGAACACCCTGCATACCTTGCTGGCTTTTCGGGCGATGGAGGATTCTCTGGCATGGGCTGTATCAGAGCAGTGCCCTCCGGACCAGATTCTGGTCATGTTAGCTTCCGACAGTGGCAACGGTGATGCCACATTCATTGCGCAGATGCAGGCCAGAATAGCCACCCGGGAAAAGGAACAGCAGACGCTGTCGCAGTTTCTGTCCTCAGTATTCCGGCTCTCCCCGGATGTTATGGCAGCACTACTTAAGTGGCCACAGAAATCCGGTACCGCACCGATTGAGGTATCAGGCACGCCTGAACTCACGGATAACCAGATATTCCATCTCAGTCAGTTAGTCCTGATAGCCAGGTGGGGGCAGTTGAATGCGGAAGACATTCAGCTGTTGTCAGACCCTGTGCTGGCCGGCACTGATTTTTCTGGCCCACCAACGTTCGCTTTACTGCAGACAATCGCCCGACTGAATCACTGGAAACAACGGATCAAAGTGCCGGTATCTCAGGCCCTGGCGTATCTGCTGGGCCAGGCAGGAAAACCGATTGATGTGGATACCATTGTGGCTTTTGAAGGTGCAGAGAAAGGCAATATTAATGCCGTCCTTGAAGGCCTGAAAAAAACGCAGCCCATTCCCCCTGAAGGTACGCCTCCCAGGAAAAATCCCGGGGTGACACTCATGACGATGCTCTGGCTGTCAGACCGTCTTGCCCTTGCTGGTCAGTTGGGTATCAGCAACAACACGCTGGAAAATCTGTATCTCCTTCTGCAGTTCACTCATAAAGAAGACAAAGTTGCCGACCCGGCGTTATTAAAAACGGTGGCTGATGCTTTTTTTACAGAGAAGAGTCGTAACCTTCCCGGAGAGCGCAAATGAACACTCTGTCCATGCTGACCAAAGCCCGCACGGATGCCCTGACGGCGTATCTGTCCATCCAGCCTGATAAGCCCGCGCTGAGTCCGGATGAGATGTACGATGATCTGCTCCTTGACCCACAGAACAGCCCCGACGTAATGACGTCCCCGGTTGCTGAAGCGATAAACAGCCTGCAGCTCTACATCAGTCGTTGTCTGAACGGGCAGGAAACGAAAGTTAACGAAACATATCTGACAGAACAGAGCCTCCCCGGCGGATTTTTCACCGACTGGGGGCAATATAACAGTCACTATGACCGCTGGGCCGGGCGGGAGAAACTCCGGTACTTTGCGGCGGACTATATTGACCCGGCACTCCGGATGAACAAGACCCAACTTTTTCAGTCCTTTGAGCAACAGATTAACCACGGAAAACTCACGGAATCCTCCGTACTGAATGCCTTGCAGACTTACCTGATTAATTATGAACGCCTGACCCGACTGGTCACGGTTAACCACCTTACCGTTGAGGTACAGACGCAAACCCACGTTTTCTTCCTCGCCAGAACGACCGAAGATCCCTGTCAGTTTTACTGGCGAAAATGCGTTTATGAAACGACAACAAAAAATGCCGTTCCCGCATGGAGTGACTGGCTGCCTGTTACCGCACACCTGCCCGGGGATAAGGAACTGGATATCTGGCTGGTCTGGAACCGCCAGCGCCTGCATATCTGCTGGGCGGAAAGCAAAAAGGAACGACAGGCTGACGGGAAAACCGACCTCACCAGCCAGTATGTCAGCGCGATTTCGCTCAATGATGATGCCTCATGGGCCAGCCAGGTTTCACAGAAGCTCCTGGCTCAGAATGACAACAACAGCGCCCCCACACATTATCTGGTGCAATCATCGCCGGATAATACAGAATGGCTTAGCAGAGGGCTCCCGCTGATAAGCGGTCAAGAAACGTTCCGTTCCACAATAACATCGCTGGTTCTGCCCGGTGGTGTGGCTAAGGGTGCACTGACGCTGACGATTTCCGATCGCAAGGTGAATATCACCTGTGACAGCCATTTTTCGACTGATGACCAGACAGGTTATGCCATAAGAGTGATAGCTTATGACGCAGATACAGGGGCACATTCCGGGGAGGTGAATGTCAGCTCTCAGGGTAACTACACGATTGATGTTGGTACAACGGCAAAAGCAGCACACCTCCGTCTGGAGGTGTTCAGCCTCCGGCAGGACAGTGGAACGCCAGTGCCCGATAAATTACTCATCGTCTTTGATGATTTTGAGTACACAAAACCTGACAACATCACCCGCATTAATATTGGGGAAAAACAGTATAGTCTGAGCATCAGCGACGGTCTGCCACTGCTGGAGGCTCTTCGCAGCGGGCCTGATGCCCTGTTCAGTTATGCGCTACAGCGCAGTATTAAAGACGGTGAAAACATACTGAATGGTTTCGACAGCAGTTATGCCGCCTGGGTCTGGGAAATTTTCTTCCATATTCCATTCCTGGTGTCCAGCCGTTTTTGCGCAGAGCAGCGATTTACCGAAGCTGAAAAATGGGCCGGGTATCTGTTCCGGCCGGGCGGGTTCCGGAACAGCAAGGGGGCACTGTTGACTGATGGCAGTGAGTCACCGAAACCGATTTACTGGAACGTTATTCCGCTGCATACCGCCACACCCGCGATAAAACCGACACAGAACAGTGATGATCCGGACATCATCGCCCTTAACAATCCGGTGCAATATAAGCTTGCCGTCTGGCGACATTATCTTGATGTGCTGATAGCCCAGGGCGATCAGGCGTACCGGGAGGAAGAGAGAGAGTCTCTGGCGCGGGCCAGAATGTATTACATTCAGGCTCAGCAACTGCTCGGGGTTATCCCCGATGTACGACCAGATGTGCTGTGGCAGGACAGTTTGCTCCCTGACGTGACAGATAAAGTAGACGAGCTAAATAGCACACCATTCCTGCCGCCATTGTGTGAAACTCTGCTGACCTGTCGGGACCGCATTGAACTCAGACTTTATAATCTGAGGCATAACCTGAGTCTGACAGGACAACCCCTGAGCCTGCCCTTATTTGCGCCCCCGACAGACCCCGAAATTTTGCTGGCACAGCAACAGGACAACAGTGCCGGGGACGACACGGGGACCAGTAAACAGATTAACGGCCTCCTTCCCCCGGAACGTTTCCCTGTTTTGCTGGAACGCGCCAGAAATGCAGTGACCGGGTTGATACAACTGGGGAATACGTTCCAGTCGGTTCTCAGGCAACAGGATGAGCAGACTGCAGGCCTGTTACTCCTGAGTCAACAAAAGGCCGTTCAACAGGAGACCGTGCAAATCCAGCGCAACCAGCTGACTGCCCTCAATGCAGGTCTGGAGAGTCTGAACAAACAGATAGCGGGTGTGGAGCAACGCAGGGATTTTCTGCTGCAACAACTGACCACCGGCGTATCAGCAGCAGAGCTCTCAGCCCTGTCCCTCAGACGGGATGCAGCAAATGTCAATGTCAGCTCGGTAACCGCGATGTCCCTGGCTGGAGCCCTGGATCTGGCCCCGAATATTTTTGGGATGGCTGATGGGGGGAGTCAGTGGGGGGCGGCCAGTTCTGCGGCCAGTATGGCGATGCAGACAATGGCGGGTGTTAAAGAGCAACTGGCCGGGATCCAGGAGACAACCTCCGGCTACACCCGTCGACAGGCCGACTGGCAACAACAGCTGAACAGCGTCCGGGCTGAACTGAGCCAGCTGCGTAGTCAGCTGACTGGCGCAGAAATCAGTGTGGTGACCGCACAGAAACAGCTGGCCCTGACGCTGCGCCAGCAGGGCTATGCCCAGACCGTCCTGGATATGCAGACGACCCGTTTTACCGGTCCGACCCTGTATAACTGGATGTCCAGCCGTCTGGCCAGTCTTTACTGGCCGTACTACGACATGGTTCATGCCCGGTGCCTGAATGCGATGCGAGCCCTTCAGTACGAAACAGGAGTGGTGCCGGCCAGCACCACCCTGGCAGGAACCTGGAGCGACCTGCGCCAGGGACTTCTGGCCGGTGAAGGCCTGATGCTGACCCTGCAGAAACTGGAGCACGACTGGCTAACCCAGCGCAAGAAAGCGCTGGAAGTTCAGAAAACAATATCGCTGGAGGCATATTTCAGTAACAAGCTGGTCAGCACGATTAAATCCACCCTGGCAAATAACTCCGGAGAATCGGAATCGATCACGCGAGAAAAGGGTATCCTCAGTATTAAAGTGAATATCAAAAACCTCGACTTGCAGGCCGATTATCCGGACGCACTGCGTCTGGGCACGCGCAGGCAGATAAAACAGATAAGCGTCACCCTGCCTGCACTGCTGGGGCCATACCAGGATGTTCAGGCTGTCTTGCGTTATGACGGAAACAGTCCGCACGCTCCCGGGTGCGAAGCCATCGCCATCTCGCATGGCATGCAGGACAGCGGCCAGTTCCTGCTGGATTTCAGCAATACGGAATTCCTGCCGTTTGAAGGGATACCGGTAGATGACGCCGGCAATCTCATTTTACAGTTCCCGGCAACACGTGATGAACAGAAAGCGCTGCTTAACAGCCTGAGTGATATTATTTTCCATATCCGGTACACCATTCGTTCGTGATCCTGTTTTTGACCAGCCCCCGTGTCCGGAAGGACACGGCAGGAGTAACACATGCAAAATAATCAGACTATGCCGGTCAGTATGCCCTCCCTGCCCAAAGGTGGAGGCGCACTGAAAGGAATGGGGGAAACGCTGTCAGTGGGGGGCACCAGCGGAACTGCATCGCTGGCCCTCCCCCTCCCGGTTTCTGCCGGGCGTGGCGTGGCGCCTGAATTATCCCTGGTGTACAGCAGTGGGGCTGGCAACGGGCCCTTCGGAATGGGATGGCAGTGCCCCCTGCCCGTCATCAGCCGCCGGACGTCTCATGGCGTCCCCCGCTATGATGAAAGTGACACCTTTCTGGGGCCGTCGGGGGAGGTGCTCCAGGTTCAGCCGGTTGAAAACGGGACACCTGATACCCGCATTACCCGTAAACTTCAGGGGATGTCACTGAATGCTGACTGGAAGGTCACCCGCTACCAGCCCCGTACAGTAGCTGAATTCAGTCGTCTGGAATACTGGCAGCCGCAACAGGCTGACCACGATAAACCGTTCTGGGTGATGTTCAGCCCTGACGGACAGGTCCATCTGTTTGGTAAAAATGCGCATGCGCGGGTGGATAACCCGACCGGAGATAACCCGCCAGCACAGTGGTTGCTGGAGGAAAGTGTTACCCCAACCGGGGAGCATATTTATTATCAGTACCGTGCAGAAGATGACGCCCACTGTGATGAAGACGAAGTCTCACAGCACCGGAGTGCAGGGGGTGAGCGGTATCTGGTCCAGGTGAATTACGGTAATATTCTGCCTCAGGCCAGTCTGTTCGGGCTGGAGAACAGGTTGCCTTCTGATGACCAGTGGCTGTTCCATCTGGTCCTGGATTATGGTGAACGGGCCGATGAAACAGCAACGCCTCCGGAATTCCAGCCCGATGAAAAAGCACGCTGGGCGGTGCGACCAGACTGTTTTTCCCGGTTTGAATACGGCTTTGAACGCCGGACACGACGCCTGTGCCGTCAGGTACTGATGTTTCACCGGTTGCAGGCCCTGGCCGGGAATACTGTGCCAGATGAACGCCCGGCGCTGGTGTCCCGACTGAGACTGACATTCCAGGCGGACAGCCGGGTGACTACACTAACCCAGGCCTGTCTCATGGCGCATGATCACGATGGCACGCCTCTCTGCCAGCCTCCACTGAGTCTGAGCTACCGGCTGCCAGTGCCCGAAACCGGACGCTGGCAGCCGATGCCACAACTCAAAGGATTCAACGCACAGCAACGCTGGCAGTTTGTGGACTTGTTCGGAGAAGGACTTCCGGGGCTGCTGTTTCAGGATACACCCGGGGCCTGGTGGTTTCGTTCACCTCAGAGAAGTGCCGACAGTGGCGCGCCTGATGCGATAACCTACGGCGAGGCCGCCCCACTACCTCGTCTGCCATCACAGCAACAAAGTGGCACTCTGATGGATATCAATGGCGATGGCAGGCTGGACTGGGTGGTTACCCGTGCCGGCATCAATGGTATTCACACTCTGGCCCCGGACGGGCAGTGGTCCCCCTTTGTCCCGGTACAGTCCTTTCCGGTTGAATTTTTTCATCCCCGGGCACAGATGGCTGACCTGACCGGGGCCGGGCTGTCAGACCTGGTGATGATGGGGCCCCGAAGTGTCCGCCTGTACGCTACGCAAACGGATGGCTGGCGTACCGGAGAAACCGTGGTTCAGTCCGGAGATATCATGCTGCCCATCCCCGGAGCGGATGCCCGAAAACTGGTGGCCTTTGCCGATATGCCAGGCTCCGGACAGCAGCACCTGGTGGAAATTGCTTCAGACAGCGTCCGCTACTGGCCAAACCTCGGGCACGGACATTTCGGTGCCCCGATTATCCTGAGGGGGTTCAGTATTCCTGACGCAGATTTTAATCCGGACCGGGTGTGGCTGGCCGACACCGACGGCTCAGGAACCCCCGACATCATTTATGCCGGTAGTACGTCTCTGCTTCTGTTTATCAATGAAAGCGGTAACCGGTTTGCTGCGCCGGTCACGGTTCCGTTACCCGAAGGGGTAACCTTCGACCGGACATGCCAGTTGCATATCGCTGACACGCAGGGGAGCGGCGTTTCCACCGTCATCCTGACAATCCCGCATATGATCCCCACGCACTGGCGCCTTGACCTGGCAGACGGCAAACCCTGGTTGCTGGACACTATCCGGAATAATATGGGGGCAGTGTCACACCTGATTTATCGCAGTTCTGCCCAGTTCTGGCTTGATGAAAAACAACAGACTGTGGCCAAAGGACAGCCCCCTGTGAGCTATCTTCCTTTTCCTGTTCATCTTTTATGGCGCCGGGAAACCGAAGATGAAATCACCGGCAACCGCCTGACGTCCGTGCAGACGTATGGTCATGGTGCATGGGATGGCCGGGAGCGGGAATTCAGGGGATTTGGTCGTGTCACCCAGCTTGATACAGACGTCCTGGCCGAAGGGACCAGCCACGCGCTCCCCCCGGTGTTCCCGTCAAGAACCGTCAGCTGGTTTGCCACTGGTATGGAGCAGGTGGACAGGCGGCTGAGTGAGGAGTACTGGGCGGGCGACGCTCAGGCCTTCCCTCCTTTCTCCCCACAATTTACGGAATTTAACACCGGGGAGCAGAGGGACCAGGAGATAACACCCTCTGAGGAGGAGATTTACTGGCTTCAGCGGGCCCTGAAGGGACAACTGTTACGCCAGGAGCAGTACGGGGACGATGGGTCACCGCAGTCCCTGCTACCTTATACGGTGACTGACCATCACTATCAGGTTCGGCGACTCCGGAGTTTGCCCGGGAGTCCGCTTCCTGTGTGGGGCACCAGAGCAGGTACCCGGACATATCATTATGAACGAGTCGCGGCAGATCCGCAGTGTAGTCAGGAGATGGTTCTGACCTTTGATGTCTGGGGATGTCCGACGGACAGCATCACTATCCTGTACCCCCGAAGGCCCAGCCCAAAGGCATCGCCCTGGCCTGCCAGCCTTCCCGACACCTTGTTTGCTGCCAGCTATGATGAACAGCAGAGCGTACTCCACCTGCATCGTGAACGCAGGCACTGGCTTCATCTGGTCGGGGACGATACCTTTATGCCCGGACTGCCGCAGGATACCCGGCAGGATACCCGGGACTACCCTGCCGGGCAGTATGACGGGAAAGAAATTACCCGGGCTTCACTCAGCCCCGACGGTGGCCTGAAAGAGATTGATGTTCCAGCCCACTATGCCGGTCACCAGCGGACCCTCTGGCAGGAAACTCACGGGGAAACAGACTGGCCTCCCCGGCAGGTCTGTACAGAAACTGCGGAACTGGATGATACCGTGCTGGCTGAAATAAAGGACCTGCTGACACCGGACAGGCTACAGAAAGCCGGTTATATACAGGCCCCGCGCCCCTTCAGTGCCGGAGAGGAGGCCGAGGTTCTGGTTGCCCGCAGAGGCTACACGGAGTATGGCGATGCGGCACATTTCTACCGGCCATTAAGCTGGCAGCCCACATTATTGACCGGGAAAAATCACGTCACCTGGGATACCCATTATTGCGTGGTGCAGACGTTTACCGATGCGGCCGGGTTGAGTACCCGGGCTGATTATGATTATCGGTTTATGGTGCCGGTGCATATCACGGATATCAACGACAATCATCACCAGGCTACCTTTGATGCTCTGGGCCGCCTGACCAGCCAGCGCTTCCGGGGCACTGAGAATGGTCAGCCTCAGGGGTATACGGATAGCGGGACAAAACCGTTTATTCCCCCGGTCACTATTGATGCCGGGCTGGCGCTGACCGACAAGCTGCCTGTCGCCCGGTGCGTGGTTTATCATCCGTCAGCCTGGATGGCTGACTCTGCAACCCGACAACCGCCTCATGTCCTGGTGCTGACCACCGACCGGTATGATACCGACCCACAGCAACAGGTCCGCCAGACCATCGCATTCAGTGACGGGTTTGGTCGCCCTCTGCAGACGTCAGTCCGGCATGCCCCGGGAGATGCCCTGCAGCTGCGGTCGGATGGGGAGCTGGTCACGGACAACAGCGGGAGTCCGGTTATCGCCCGGACAGACACGCGCTGGGCCGTATCAGGGCGCGTGGAATATGACAGCAAGGGACAACCTGTTCGTCAGTACCAGCCGTATTATCTCAACAGCTGGCACTATGTCCGGGACGACAGTGCCCGGAAAGACTTGTATGCGGACACGCATTATTACGATCCGGTGGGGCGGGAGTATCAGGTTATAACAGCGAAGGGCTGGCTGCGCCGCAGCCTGTTCACCCCATGGTTTGTTGTCAGTGAAGATGAAAATGATACGGCATCAGAGGTGTCATCGCAGTGATACCTCTCTGCACGCCCGAAAATTCGTCTCCGGACCTTCATAGGAGCCCAAAAGGATGAGCACGCAGGCACAGTACGACCTCTTTCGCAGAACCCCCACCGTCAGCGTGCGGGATAACCGCGGCCTGACTGTCCGGGAAATTCAGTATCACCGGCATCCCGACACCCCGGAGACCACCGACGAGCGCATCACCCGTCACCGGTATGACGCCCGCGGCTTCCTGACGCAGAGTGCTGACCCGCGCCTGCACGAGGCCGGGCTGGCGAACTTCACCTGTCTCACAGACCTGACCGGGACCGTCCTGCGGACTGAGAGCGCGGATGCCGGGACGTCAGTCTCCCTGAGTGATGTGGCGGGCCGCCCGCACCTGGCCGTTACCGGGGAGGGGGTGGTCTGCACCTGGCAGTACGAGGCAGCGCCGCTGCCCGGGAGGCCATTGTATATGACGGAGCAGGCAGCCCCGGAGGCCCCTGTCCGGATAGCCGAACGCTTCGTTTATGCCGGAAATGCTCAGGCAGAGAAGGACCGAAACCTGGCCGGACGGTGTGTGCGCCATTATGACACCGCCGGTCTGCTGCAGACGGACAGTATTGCCCTGACGGGAGGTTCGTTATCCGTTACCCGCCAGTTGCTGAAAGATGCGGATAATCCGGACGGCACGGCCGACTGGCAGGGCGAAGACCCGTCGGTCTGGAATGACCGGCTGGACACAACGTCTTACACAACCCTGACGACGGCAGATGCTACCGGCGCTGTACTGACCACCACAGATGCGGCTGGTCACGTGCAGCGCATGGTATATGATGTCGCCGGTGTGCCGTCGGGCATCTGGCTGACAATGAAAGAGAGCAAGGAACAGGCTGTCGTCAAATCCCGGACGTACTCGGCCGCCGGCCAGATGCTGCGCGAAGAGCACGGCAACGGGGTGGTCACCACGTACGCGTACGAACCACAGACGCAACGCCTGTCGGGTATCAGAACAGAACGCCCGGGCGGACACCCCTCCGGCGCAAAAGTACTGCAGGACCTGCAGTACAGTTATGATCCGGTGGGTAACGTCCTTCGCGTCACTGATGCTGCTGAAGAAACGCGGTTCTGGCGTAATCAAAAAATCGTGCCGGAGAACACCTACCGCTACGACAGCCTGTACCAGCTGGTCAGCGCCACCGGGCGGGAGATGGCCGGGATGGCTGACCAGACCCTCACCGGCCCCTCCGCGGCTGTCCCTCTGGTGGCAGACAGCAACGCGTTAACAGCCTGGACCCGGACTTATCGCTACGATACGGGGGGGAATCTGACGCGGATACAGCACAGCGTCCCGGCCACCGGACACCGGTATACCACAGAGATGACCGTCTCCGGGCGCAGTAACCGGGCGGTACTGAATATGCGGGCAGAGACGTCGGATAAAGTCGATGATTTGTTTTCAGCCGGAGGGTTCCAGAAACAACTGGTCCCCGGGCAACATCTTACCTGGACGCCGCGGGGAGAACTCAGCGGCGTGATGCCGGTGCCCCGTGACAGCCAGCTGTCTGACAGCGAAACATACCGGTATGATGCCGGGCGTCAGCGTGTTCTCAAAACCCGTGTGCAGAAAACCGGGGGGGGCACGCGAACACAACGCACGCTGTATCTCCCGGGGCTGGAGATAAGGACCACAAAGCACGGCGACAGGGAAAGTGAGTTGCTGCAGACCATCACCCTGGGGGGTATCCGGGTGTTACGCCGGACGGAGGGGGAAAGTGGCGCCGGGAAAACCGACGACCAGATACGGTACAGCCACGGCGACCTGACGGAGAGCTGTGGGCTGGAAGTGGACGGGGAGGGAAAGGTTATTACCCGGGAAGAGTACTACCCGTACGGAGGAACGGCCGTCTGGACGTCACGAAGTCGGGCGGAAGCAAATGACAAAACCCGGCGTTACTCGGGCAAGGAGCGGGATGCGACGGGGCTGTACTACTACGGCTACCGCTACTACCAGCCGTGGTCGGGAAGATGGCTGAGTGCAGACCCGGCCGGGACTGTGGACGGGCTGAACCTGTTCAGGATGGTACAGAACAACCCACTAACCCTTCAGGATACCGATGGACTGGCTCCGTATCGAGGACAGGGTGACTTATTGGAAACAACGAAATTTGGGCCTAAGGACATCAAACGCCGAGGCTTGGCCGAATTATCCCCGGGACAAAGAGATCATATTTTACGCGGCGTAACCGCAGCAGTCCATATTCTGGATACAGCAGTTGATCGACTGGAACAGGAAGGCAATCGCAGCGGAGAAGTCAAAAATATACTGCGCGACTTTATCGGGATTAGAAAATTTAAGGGCGCGGATCTGAGTCAGGAAGAAGCCGTAAGCTCTCTGACGAAACAGTTGATACCAATGCGGAATGCGATGAGACGTCGCCTACCAGGAGGAATAGACGCGGAGCAGATTGCGTTGATTAATACGTCGAAGCGAGGGGGATTAGCTCATACTTTTCTGCCATCTGATATTCTGTCCCTAAACCAGCGACTCCGCACCCAAGATCCGCAAATTCGCCCCAGCGAACTTTACCGCACTGAGAGCCGGATTTTTGTAACCGACAATCTTTTTAAATTCAAAGCCGCCTTTACACTCACGCACGAAGTCAGTCACTATATGACAGATACTAGTGATTTATTTTATTACCCGAAAATAGCACCTCCGCCTCGCAAACCTTGGGAACCCTTTGAGCCTCAAAGCCCAGACATCGACAAATGGTTCGGAATTCACAAAAATATGGCCAAATATCCCAGCAGCGGCAGTGCTTCCGCATTAAGTGAGGTGACTATTGGAAGATTTGATTTGGAAGCGGAACTTGAGAGGACAAAATATTCGGCACAATCACGGTTGGAGTTTTTTTCAGGCAATGCGGATTCTCTCACGTTACTGGCGTTTAAGCTGGGGCGCCGATAAAACGTTAGACAGTGGCGTTAATGGGTAAGCGTAAAGCCACCCGTCATGATGGTGGTAATTCAATCAACGTTGAAAGGGTGAGAAACCATGTCAAGGCTGAACATTATTGGAATTGATCTTGCGAAAACAAATTTTTATCTTTTCAGCCTTTCACCTGAAGGGAAGCCTGGTGGAAGGATTAAGCTCTCTCGTGAAAAGTTGACTGGCTGGTTTGCGACACAGTCCAGGATGATTGTCGCCATGGAGGCATGTGGTGCATCTCATCACTGGGCCAGAGAAATTCAAAAGACGGGACATGATGTTGTGAGTAAGCGTCACATTTAGACCGTCTGTGCAGCCGGCTCCGGTTTCGGGAAAATAGTGTCCATCATTTTAATGGACACTATCGCGTGAAACACCGGACATGGCTTCTCGAGGTACTTCGCCTCCACTTTGAAGAAAAACTGCCGCGCATTGAGGCTGGACGCCGGTTAGGCATCCCCAAAACCACGGCCTGCGATCTCTTTGTTCGCTTCAGGAAGGCCGGTCTGTCCTGGCCTTTGCCGCCACGAATCAACGCAAAAAACCTGGATAAACGCCTTTACCGGCAGAACTCCCGAAAATCATCCGGTCTTCCCGTAGCCCCTGCTCCCTGTGAAATCACTGTCGCCCCCAAACGACCACGACGTCCCAACTTCCCCCGCGACTTCAAAATCGCACTGGTGGCGCAGTCGATGCAACCCGGTGTCAGCGTGGCACAGCTTGCCCGTGAAAATAACATTAACGACAATCTCCTGTTCAACTGGCGGCGTCGTTATCAGCAGGAGCTGTCGGGAACTCCGGCCAGCACGCCAGCACTGCTCCCCGTGACGCTGACCGCTACCGAAAGGCCGGTGAGCCCGCTGACACCCTCTGCGGAAGAGTCTCCCTGCTGCGAACTGGTTCTGCCCGCCGGTACGCTGCGTATCTGTCCGGCGAGACAACCGGCACGGTGGGACCGCAGTAGTCGATAAAGCATTTTTCACCAGCAAAGTGTTGCTGGCGCATGGAACGCTTTTGTAACTG
>NZ_FXAS01000085.1:0-3299 GCF_900177785.1 Cedecea sp. NFIX57
GCTCAGGCCTTCATTTTCTTCATCCGTCGCTGGCTGAACCCGGCCTCATTCTCCGTCACCATGCCAGCGGGTTGTCCGTCGATGCCAAAGCGGGGACTGCCGGAGACCAGCGTCGCCACGTACGCTTCGCTGCGGGTGAGGCTCAGCAGGCCACGTCGCACCTGTTTCCGGGATACGCCCGGGCTGCGGGTCGCGATATCGGCCAGCATATCCTCCCGGATACCTTTCTTCATCGGGCGCAGCTGCTGCCCCTCAAACAGCGCTGGCCAGGCCTGGCTGAAGAGGCTCACCGCCCGCTCAACCGGCATCAGCCGGGGAGGTTTTCCGTGTGGGCGTCCGGGGCTGGATGGCGTGGGAGCGGGAGCCGGGGGCACACTCCCCTCCGGCACGACAGCCAGCTGCTTCTGGTCCCGTGCTTCCCGGGCTGCCCGCTTCTGCTGGTAAACCTGGCTGGCCGATGCCGCCGGTATCACTGCATGGCGGGCAGGCATCGTGGGCGAGTTATTGCCGGTCTCCGGCATCACCGTCTTTCGCTTCAGGGACAGCACCGGGCGGTCATGGCTCATTGCTGAGACCCTCCATTCTGCAACGCATACTGGCTGACGATGCCGTCCATCATGGGGAGCAGAACCGCCGCGACACAGGCCCGCTGCGACGGTAAAATCTGTACATCGGCCTTCAGCGTGGCCAGCAGGTCCTGCACATCCTGTTTCCAGGCCAAACACAACTGCTGCAGCTCCGGAGTCCCGTCGACATCGCCGCTTTTCCGGCAGCGCTGCCAGGCCTGCTCCAGCTCCGCTCCCCGCGTGAGTGTACTGCTCACCCATTGACTGTAACGGGCGCTGAACACCGGCATATCGTTGTATGGCAGGAAAGGCTTTCTCTGTTCTGCCAGCCAGGCGGCCCCGGTTATCACCGCCAGAGCCCGAAATCCCGGGTACTCAGCGGCAAGTTCCGCCAGTTGTCCGTCAGAAACATCGGTCCAGATGCGGTGAAGCCCCGGCATCTGCCCGGCCATATGCTCCAGAATATCCGCCGTCGCCGTCACGCCATGCGAGGTCAGATACAGCATCTGTTCGTCAATGGCCTGTACCTTCTTTCTGCATTCCTTCATGTCCATAACCTGTGCCTCCCTTATCATTTTGCGTGCCGTGTATCACTCTCCGGTTGCAAACTGACTGCTGAATATTCCGCCCCTGCCTGGCCGCAGCAATAAATCGCCCGCCTGCAGGTCAGTTTTATCATAAGGGGAAAAATCGGGAAAATGCGTTGACCAAAATTCAGAATCAGGCACACCGCCCGGAACTATCCTGCTCAGTGTATTGTTTTGCCTGATAACGCAGCTCTTTGCCGTTCCCGCTCGAGCTCTGCAAGGCGCTCAACAAAGTAGACAGATATGCCGAGAAATTTGCATAGCCTTTCCTCCTCAACCACCTTCATATCCCGTTCACCACGCATTATTTTTTCAAACCGGCCAGGAGATATCCCGGAACCGGACGCAGCCTCTTCCCAGGTATAATTTTTCTTCGCAATTTCGTTTTTCAGAATTTCTACTACAGGATGAAGTGTCGGCATAGCATGACCTCAATAATAATGAAGGTAAATCGCCGTATTACCCCCGATAAGCCATTCCTGTCATGGCCGGAGAAAATATGGGTAACCTGCCGCGGATAATCACGCTATCCAGGCCCCCCCGGTGACTGACATGCAGAATGGATTTCATAGCCTGAAAAAGCCATTGTCGGGAATATTACATGCAGATAGTTATTGCGGCAGAGCCTCACCAGGTGATCCCGATTTTTGGCCCAGAATGCCTTCATAATGGCCTGAGAGTAATTGCCGTAAGTTGTCGGGGCTATCGCCAGTATTCTGGCAATACCCTTTCGGGTATGCCCCCCGCAGAATGAAGTAGGGGTCAAGTTGGACGACAAACAGCATCAAACATCTGCCCTGCATAATGTGATAAAGCTCCCCCTAATCACTTATCAATGGGAGTGGTAACGACTGGCAAGCGGTCCACATCCTCTGAGTTAACCGGTACCGGAGGTAGCCACTTAAGATTAGCATTTGGTTTATTCTTTCTTCACGTGAACAGCTGATTTTCAAGATCTGGTATCGCGCTGATAGTCTTTTCTATTTTTTTAAGGAAAGTTGGTTGTTTCAACTGAGGCATAACTTCCTCCTTGTAGCGCCAATCATCTGGTATGGATAAACATCATTTATATGCCATTTTCAGATATCTCGCCCAGTCGGGTGAGCGTTACTAAAACCGGATAAGCACAACCAGTGGCCTGACTGTGCTTATCCAACTAACCAGCTGTTATTTGACTAATAACCAAACCGCCCACGTTTTTATTTTCAATATAATATTTGATACAGTTCATCTGGGTAAAACCACCATAGTTGGTATTACTGCAATACTGGCTTACATTGCCCGCAGGCTTGTTTGAGAATATTGATGAAAGGTTCTCTAATGAGGCATTCAGCAAAGGAATTCCTTTAATCGAAACACTTAAATCACCACTGTAAGCAGAACAACCTTTTTGCTGCCCAGCCCTGGCCAGTGCAATGGATGTTAAATCTCCTTGCCCCATCTCATTATCAGAGATAAACCAGTAGTCCACATCTTTAGATTTAAGGCAAAGCCACGAGGCTTGATCGCCCTGGTTAACGGTTACGCCAGTCGCTTTAGCAATATCTGCAATATTGCTAAATTCCATAACAAAGATGTTGCCACCAATAATCACATCAGGAGATAAATTCTTGCTAGTATCGTAGTTTGGAATGGATGAATCATCTTGGTAGTAGGTAGCACCAAAACCTGCCATCTGCATAGACATAACAACAGGAGAAGCCATAGCAGCAAGAGCAAGGATTATATATTTCATTTCACCTTTAACTCCCTGTCACCACTAGCCCAAATACTCTTCCTGACGCTAATCGAGGCGATAATACAACCTTCCGATGAGTCCAGAGGGTGCCTATTGCTTGCATTTTCAAGCCATAAGTAAACAGGTATAGCCATCATTCAGCCTCCTTTATTCCTTGTTGCTTCTATGGATTTTCGAACCGTCACAAAGATAAATCAAGGATTAAGGTAGTTTAATGCCCTGTGACGAGGGCACTGTTGCAAAGTTAGCGATGAGGTAGCAGCAAAGCCGCATACCGGTTTCTGGGAAAGATATTAAATAACGTAAAGAAGTGGGTAAGCGCCCCATACTGAACGTGGCGTAAGGATTATTTTACAGAGGAGAGATTCCAGGGCAGCAGTTCATGTACCCGGTTTGAAGGCCTGTCGT
>NZ_FXAS01000023.1:0-73833 GCF_900177785.1 Cedecea sp. NFIX57
AAAAGGTTCGCCATTTTATGAAAACAGCCAGTCCATTCCCGGGTGGCCGACATGGTCTCGCAAAAGTGTAGCGGTATTAGGAACAGCTATTTAGCAGTAATTTAATGCACGTAATGTTCGCATTGACGGTTTTAACAATTGCCGACTTCCACTTCTCGCTTCCCCAACAAACCGCCTCCCCTACCAAGGGAAGGCGGCCATGAAACCTAAAACATCAATGAACCAAATTCAAAGCCCCGCCGGGAATCATCGCCAACCCACCATCCAATGAGTGAACAAACCTTGGCGCTTTTAAATCTTCGGCCAGCACAACGATCAGCTCATACAGTAGCCCGGTAATCTGCTGCCTTTGCTCCGGGGATTCTTGTTGATTCAGCAGGACGATGGTTAGCGCCACGCAGTACTCGCGGAGCGGTTCGGAGTCTGTTGCCATCGGGTTGTAGCAGATGCTGGCTTCACTCTCTTTGAGCGTCAGCTTCTCTATCAGGTAGTCCGGCAGCGGGGCTTTGAGCACGCTTTTCAGAACTTCCAGCCCGGCGAGCTGGCGACCACAGAGCGCCATGCGTTCCGTTTGATTTTTGTTTTCAAGCAAATGCTCGGCGTATTGCTCACAGATATCGAGCACCTGGAAGAGATCCATCGCTGCGCCCTGCGGCTTTTCTAACAAGGTTGCGATATCGCCCGCAAATGCCGGGTCGTGGGGGGTGATTTCAGGGCGAGCCTGTGTGGTACTATCTTCGTTAGCCATGCTGTTACTCCTATTAACGGTTTTGGTCAGCCCCCGTCTGGTGTTCCACCACCCTTCGGGGGCGCTTCTTTCTCCGGCTTTGACCGGGTTTATCTCTTGCTCATCCCTCCGATCATACTGGATGGCTGCACAGTAACCCAGATGAAAAATCAGACAGATTGGCAAACTTCGAGGCGGCTCGCAGGAATAATGAAACGCTATAGAAAATTACAGCCTGGAGACTTATCAGGGAGAAAGCCGCCGGGAAATGAACCTCTCCAGCAGCTAAAAATCATGCTGGCCGAACAAACGCCCGGCCAGAAAGAAGGTTAATGCCTGTCACGCTTGTCCGCGCGTTTGGCGAGATAGTCGCCCAACATTTGCACGATTTGCACCAGCACAATCAGCGCCACAACCGTGACCACCATGACCTGGGTTTCGTAGCGGTAATAGCCGAAGCGGATCGCGAGGTCACCCACGCCGCCGCCGCCGACAATCCCCGCCATCGCCGAGTAGCCGATCAGGCTGACCAGGGTTATGGTTAACCCGCGCAGCAAACCGGCGCTGGCTTCCGGCAGCAGCACGGTGCAGATGATGCGCATCGGGCTGGCACCAAAGGCTTCTGCCGCTTCAATAATGCCTTTGTCCACTTCCCGCAGCGCGCCGTCCACCAGGCGGGCGTAAAACGCAATCGCCGCCACCGACAGCGGTACAGACGCCGCAATCGGCCCGATCGTGTTGCCGAGCAGGAACTGCGTCAGCGGCAACAAGAGCACCAGCAGAATGACGAACGGCACCGAGCGCACGATATTCACCAGCACCGAGCTGATGATGTTCAGCGAGCGGTTCTGCCAGAACAGGTTGCGGTCGGTCACGAAGATCAAAAAGCCCAGCGGCAGGCCGCCGATGATCGCCAGCAGCGTGGAAATGCCCAGCATCTGGAAGGTTTCGCCAAAGGCAATCGTCAGGTCCGCGACTAAATCATCCATTCAGCACCTCCACACAGGCCGTATGTTTCCGAATATGGTCGATGGCATCCCCCACCGCCGCCGGGTTGCCGGGCGCGGTGATCGCCACCACCAGAATGCCCAGCGCGCGGTCGCTGATGTACTCAATTTTGCCGTGCAGAATGTTCACCGCCACGCCGTATTTCACCGCCGCGAAGGAGAGCACCGGCTGTTCGGCCGAGTCGCCGACGAACATGATTTTCAGCAGCGCGCCGCGCATGTTGTCGAGCAGGCGCACCGGCAGCGTCAGGTTCAGCGTGTGGGACACCAGCTGGCGGGTAAATTCATGCTGCGGATGCGCGAAGATGTCGAACACCTCGCCGGACTCCACCACTTCCCCGCCGGACATCACCGCCACGCGGTCGCAAATCGTCTTGATCACGTTCATCTCGTGGGTGATCAGCACGATGGTGATCCCCAGTTGCTGGTTGACCTTCTTCAGCAGCGCCAGAATGGTGGCCGACGTTTCCAGATCCAGCGCGGAAGTCGGTTCATCACAGAGCAAAACATCCGGGTGGTTAGCGATGGCGCGCGCAATGCCCACCCGCTGTTTCTGCCCGCCGCTCAGCTGCACCGGGTAGCGGTTCGCTTTGTCGGCCAGGCCCACCAGCTCAAGAATTTCGGCCACACGCGGGCCGATTTTACTGCGTTCCCAGCCCGCGGCTTTGAGGCTGAACGCCACGTTCTGCCTGACCGTCCGGGTGTGCATCAAATTGAAGTGCTGGAAAATCATGCCGATGCGCTGGCGCGCTTTGCGCAGTTCGGCCCCCTGTAGCGCGGTGATCTCAGTCCCACCTATTTTTACGCTTCCCTCACTCGGGCGCTGGAGCGCGTTCAGGGTGCGCAATAAAGTGCTTTTCCCGGCTCCGCTGGTGCCGACAATGCCAAAAATCTCCCCCGCACCAATGTGCAGCGAAACATCGTTCACCGCCCGGCTGGTCTGGCTCCGGCCCGTGGGGAAGTCCACGCAGACCTTTTCAATCTCAATCATGACAACCTCAAATCAGCGACAAAAGGCAGGCATCCCGCCTGCCCGCTTTGCTCTATTACTTTTTATCTGCGGCAACCATCCAGTCCGGTTTCTGGAAGGCGTTGAAAATATTCTGCGGATCGTCGATCGCTTTTTCGTAGGCCGGGGATTTCACGGTCTCCACGATGTCTTTGGCGAACGGTTTATCCGCATCTTCGGCACGCACCGCAATGATATTTTTGAGGTTCTCGTCCAGGTGTTCCTGTTTGAGCGCGGAAGAGAGTTTTAGCCCGGCGGCAATGGCAAAGTTACCGTTGACCAGCGCGGCGCTGGCGCTGTCCAGCGTGCGCGGCAGCTGTGCGGCTTCCAGCGATTTAAACACCAGGCCTTTCGGGTTGGTGGCGATATCGCGCTCGGAGGCTTTGGTCGGGTCAATGTTCTCTTTGATGGTGATAAGCTCCATCGACTGCAGGAAGCGCAGCCCACGGGCGAGGTTGGTCGGGTCGTTAGACAGGGTGACAATATCGCCCTTCTTCAGCTCGTCCAGGCTTTTGACTTTATGGGAATAAATGCCCATCCCGGCGGTTGGCACGGTGATCAGTTTCGCCAGCTTGAGGTTTTTGTCGGCGGTGAATTTGTCGAAGTACAGCGAGTGCTGGAACAGATTGGCGTCGATGCTGCCGTTGGCCAGCGCCATGTTGGGCTGCACGTAGTCGCTGAACTCGCGCACCACGACTTTATAGCCTTTCTCTTTTAGCGACGGGGCGATGGCCTGTTTGACCATATCGCCGTATGGCCCCGGCGCTACGCCGAAGACGATGGTGTGCGGGTCGCTGTTGGCCTGCGCAAACTGCAGGCCGCTGGCCAGAAGTAAAGCGCCGGTCGCCACGCGCCAGCCGAAATGATTTCCCATGGGTATTCTCCCTTACAGAATGATGTGTGGTGTCCTGAGGCGAGCCTCTTTCACGGGCCGCTTACTAAGTCGTTGATCCAACTGGACAGAATAAGATGGCACATTCCGTTAACAGGGTTAATTGAAAATATTTCATCTTGCTCGCGGGAGAAGGCGCGGCGGGCATGAGCCAAGCTTTTGCGAATAACGACAATGCAAAGCGGAAAACCCGCTTTGCATTAGGATGAGCTTAATCAGCGCAGGATGCCGCCCGTTTGCGCTTAACGTTTGTTTTGACATTGAACAGCAAATAACTCGCCAGCGACAAACAGCCCACGCCCACAGCGCCGTAGGCCAGCACGCCGGAAAAACCGTTATTCAGCGCCTGAATAATCATGTCGCTGCTGAGCGTGGCTCTGGTGCCGCCAGCTATTTGTTCTGCCAGGGCATATCTTTCGCTCACGCTGTCGATATGGCTCTGTAAGCTTTCGGCTATCCCCGCCACCAGCAGGCTCCCCATTAACGCAATATTGATGGCAAGCGTAATTAAGCGCGAACTGATATCAATCCCGGAAGCCATGCCCACGCGGTTAGCGCCCACGGAGCCGGTGGTGGTGTTGGTAACCGGGGTATTGATTAACCCCAGCGCCATGCCTGAGAGTACTGCGCCGGGCAGCAAACTGACTTGATAGATGACGCCCAGCCTCATCAGCACAAATCCCAGGCCAATAGCAAACAGCCCCAGCGGGATGATGCGTGCGGCCCCATAGCGCAGCACGAGCTTTTCGCCGACCGGCGGCATTAATAGCGTGGGCAAGGTGTAGGCCAGCAGCGCCATGCCGGTCTCCATAATGCTGTAGCCCTTCCCTATCTGGTAATAAACCGGCAGATAAATCATCAGCGGCCAGAAGCTGAAATTCATCCCCATAGATCCCATCAGCGCGCCGGAGAAAGGCCTGATCCGAAAGACGGAGAAATCAAACATCGGATGCGGGTGGCGCAGCTCAATAATGACGAACAGCGCCAGGCTGATAAACGTGCCCAGCAGGATGAGCTGGGCTTCATGGCTGGTCCAGCCGATGTTCCCGCCCTGGGTGATGAGCCAGGTCGCCCCCACCACGCCCACGCTCAACGTCATCAGGCCAGCGACATCCAGCGGTTTCGTGGTGTTTTCCCGCGACTCGACGACGTTTTTCAGCGTCAGGGCGAGGGTGAGGAGCGCAATAACGCCGTGGATCAGAAATACCCATTGCCAGCTAAACCACGCCTCCAGCACGCCGCCGATGACGGGGCCAAAGCCCAGTCCAAAACCAAATGTGATCCCCCAGGCGGAAAACGCCCGGCTGCGCGCTTTTCCTGCCGGAAACTGAACCGACAGGATGGCAATCAGGCTGGTTAACATCGCCCCGCCGCTCAGTCCCTGCAAAAAGCGCCCCACAATAAGCCATTCCGGCGTCCGGGACAGACCACAGAGGATCGACGTCAGGCCAAACCCAACAATGCTGATAATAAAAATACGCTTGCGGCCATATTTATCCGCCAGCGTCCCCGTGGCCATCAGCACCGCCGTGCAGGAGAGCGTGTAAGCATTCATGATCCACTGCAGTTCACGGAAATTGGCCTGCATCTGCTTTTCCAGCACCGGCAGGATGACCGGGACGCTGGATATTTCCAGGCCCGACATCAACGCGGCTAAACAAACCGCCATCAGCGCTAAGAGATTTTTCATACTGATTTCCTGCAAAACGTTAAGAAGGTGCCAGCATGAAAGATTCCGGGTGGAGTAGAAATCGACGCTCCGGTCAGATATCGTCAAGATCGTGCCATTTTAGAGACTAGACGACCATGCCAGGCATCTCTCCAGATCAAGACCGTACTTTTAGACCGAAAAATCGACGGCTGGTTGTGCTGGCCTACCAGTGCCTCTGCACTTTTGAGTTCGGGATTGCCGTCGAAGCTTTTGGCCGCGTGGATGAAGTGCTCGGCCAGCCTCTCTATGACTTGCGCGTCGCATCGTTAGAAAAGGGCGTTTTTGACGCTCAGGGCGGCGTGCGTTTAGTGGTGGATGGCGGACTGGAGCTGCTGGAAGACGCCGGGACAATTGTCATCCCCGGCTGGCGAAATGTTTTTGAACCGGCCCCTGAGCCGCTGATTGCCGCCTTACAACGCGCCCATAAAACCGGTTCCCGCATAGTGTCGATTTGCGCCGGCAGTTTTATTCTCTGCGAAACAGGATTACTGGACGGCAAGCGAGCCACCGCCCACTGGAACAGCACCGAGATCCTCGCGAGCAGGTTCCCTGCGGTGCAGGTGGAGCACAGCATGATCTACGTCGATGAAGGCAGCCTGATCACTTCCGCAGGCGGCGCTGCTGGAGTCGATCTCTGCCTGCATCTTATTCGTCGTGATTACGGGATTGAAATCGCCAACCGGACTGCACAGCGCATGATTACGCCCCCTTTACGGGAAGGCAGCCAGGCACAGTGGGTCCAACAGCCCGTTCCTAAACGCAGCACCAAAAGTCTGGCGCCGTTGCTGGACGACTTGCGCCACCATCTCAATGCGCCCCTGGTGATTGAACAGTTAGCCAGGCAAGCGGGCATGAGTCGCCGCACCTTCATCCGCCGGTTCAAAGATGCCACCGGCACCACGCCGGGCGAGTGGATGCTCAGCCTCCGGCTGGAAAAGGCTTGTGCGCTGCTGGAAAGCGAGAAACTCAGCATTGACCAGGTGGCAGAACAGTCTGGATTCGGCTCTGCGGAAACACTCCGGCATCATTTCAGGCTGCGTTTTAAAACCACGCCCACACAGTGGCGCAAAGCCTTCAAGGCCCGAACATGCTTACCCGTTTCTGAATAGATAAAAAATAAGGCAGGAAACGCTGAATGAGGCGGGCAGCAAGGCTGCCACCCGCCAGAGGCACGATTAGAAATCGTAGCGCAGACGAACCAGGTTCATGTCGCCCAGGTTGTCGGTGCTGGAGGTGAAGACGTGCTCGTAGTCCACCTGGAAGCCGTAATCCAGCTTGAAGCTCACGCCCACACCGTTGTCGATGCGCTGGTAGCTGCGGCCGGTCACGTACTGCAGACGGTCACCCATGAAGTATGGCTGTACGGATTTCACCGCGTACTGGCCAACCGGGATGGTGTAACCCGCGAAGTACTCGATGCCCCACGCGTCGCCGGAGAAGTAGTTGTTCACGTCTTTCAGCTTGGTGGTCAGGAAGTTCTGATACCAGCCGCCGCCGAAGCTGAACGTCCAGTTGTCCGGTTTCCAGCTCAGCGCCGTACCGTAGATGTTCTGGTTGTAAGACTTGCTGTCGCCGTCGTTCGGGTTACGCATGTCGGCACGGGTGTAGTTCCATGCGGTACCCCAGGTCAGGTCTTTGGTGATGTGGTAATCCACGCCCAGAGAGCCGCCGCCTTTACGCTTGTAGCGCATGCCGTTGGTGGCACGGATGTCGTGATCTTCAAACAGGTAAGAAGCGTACACGTCCGCATCGCCGAAGGTGTTTTTGTACTTCAGCATGTTGCGGGAACGGTAAGAACCGTCGTAGTCGCCGTTCATGCCGTTACCTGGAGCCTGACCGATCATGTCGTAGTCCCAGATATCGGTTTTCGCGCCAACCACATCATAGTAGATGCTGTTTTGCTGGCCGTAGGTCAGCTGACCCCAGGTTTTGCTTTTCAGGCCGGTGTACAGCATACGGCGAGTGGTATTGTTCGCGCCTTCTGCATAGTGGTTATCCCACTCGAAGACTGCCGGAATATTCACGCCCAGCTCGTAATAGCTGATCCAGCTAATATCATCGAACAGATAATAATCAGCTGCGAAGCGGAAACGGGTGCCGCCATCAAAGCCATTACGTTTGTAAGAGCCTTTATCGCCGTCGCCGGACATCATATTAAACTGTGGACGAATACTGCCGCCCACGGTGAAATTGAGGCGGCTGAGCGGGTTACCGGCCTGCGGATCTTGCTTCAGGACGGTGATTTCTGCGTTAGCAGCGAAAGATGCCATACCTGCAAGCAGGCCAGCCCCAATCAGTAATGGTAAAGCGCGCAAATTTGCTTTCATGTGGATCCCTAGTAACCATATTTATTATAAGCGGGGGCATATTAACGCTTATTAAGTCCGATTTCTGAAGGATTTTTATTAATTCGTGCGGTTATCTATCAGTATTTTCTTAATAGATATTAAAAAAACATCAATAAATGCAGAAAATATGTCCTAACGCAATAAATAGCGAAATATAACAAAGTTTATAGCGATAGCCGGGCATCCCTGCCCGACCTCCTCAGACGACAAACTGGCGGAACAGCGCCTTCCCTTTCAGTAACCGAACGCCCAGCCAGCCGCCGCAAAGCGACAGCAATACCGCCCCGGTGACCGGCAGCACGATCCACAGGCGCAAATCCGGCTCCCACGGGAAATCGAACACGCGTGTTTGCAGTACGCCAAGCGCCGTTTCCGCGCCGATGGCCGCCACCAGGCCGGACACCAGCCCCAGCACGGCAAACTCGCACCACAGCGTGGTTCTGAGCAGCTTTTTACCTGCGCCCAGCGTGCGGTAAACCACCAGTTCCTGATGGCGCTGCCGCATACCCACCTGCACCTGAGCCAGCAACAGCAGCAGGCCACAGGCAGTCACCAGCACCACCATCACCTCAAGCGCGCGGCTGACCTGCTCCAGCACCTGGCCGATTTGTTTCAGGATGGCCCCAATATCCAGCAAGCTGACGGTCGGGAACTCACGGTTAAGCTGGGTCAGCAGGCCGTTATTCCCCTCCCAGCGGAAGCTGGTGAGCCAGCTCTGCGGCTGCCCGTCCAGCGCGCCCGGCGGGAAGATAAAGTAGAAGTTTGGCCGCAGGCTTTCCCAGTCCACTTTGCGCAGGCTGGTGACCTTCGCGGTAAAGTCCTGGGTATCGCCCATAAAGGTCACGCTGTCGCCGAGTTTAATGTTCAGGCGTTTCGCCACGCCGTCGTCCATCGACACTTCCCCGGCCTTCGGCGGCCAGCTTCCCGCCAGGATAGGGTTATGATCCGGCTTCTGGCTCTGCCAGGTCAGGTTCAGCTCGCGGTTCAACGCCTCATCCGGGTTGCCCTCGGTGGACTGGCCGTTAATCGCCGTCATGCGCGCCCGCACAATGGGATAGAACGACTCCGGGATCACCTGATGGTCGGCAAGGAAGGTTTTCACCGGCTGAACCTGCTCCGGCGCAATGTTCACCAGGAAGTAGTTCGGGCTTTCCGGCGGCAACTGCTGCTGCCATCTGTCCAGTAAATCGCCCCGCAGCACTAACAGCAATGCCAACAGCATAAACGACAGCGAGAACGCCGCCAGTTGGCTGAGCGTCGCCCACGGCTGGCGCAGCAGGCGGTTAACCGCCAGACGCAGGGCCAGGTTTTTCAGCGTCAGCTTTTTCAGCAGCTTCAGGACGCCCCAGCCGACAAGGCCACACAGCGCCGCGAGCACCAGCGTGCCCGCCAGCACCGCCCACAGCAGCGAACTACCCCCCATTAGCAACGCCAGCAGCAACACCACCACCACGCTGATAACTGGCAAATAAATTTTCAGCGGCCAGACGTTGGCCACGGCGTCACGGCGCAGGACGCGCAATGGCTGAGTGGCCAGCAGTAACCGATACGGACGCAGCCCCACCAGCACGGAGATTGTCACCATCGCGCCAATAGCCCACACCCACGGCCACAGGCTCGCTGGCGGCAGCGCGGCAGGCAGCACCGGCTTCAATAGTTGCATCAGCGCGGCTTCGAACAGCAGCCCAACGGCACCTCCGGCAATGGCCGAGAGCACCAGCACCATCAGCCACTGGCCGATAATCAGTTTACGCATCGCCGCCCTGCCCGCGCCCAGCGTTTTCAGGATCGCCACCAGGTCATAGCGGCTGCGGCAGTAATGGCTCATCGCCACGGCAATCGCGGCCACGGCCAGCAGCAATGTCAGCAGGGCGGAAAGCAGCAGGAACTGCTGAGAACGCTCCAGGGATTTGCCCAGCGCACCTTCGTCCTGCTCCATGCCGATCCAGCGCTGCTCCGGCTTCAGCTTCGGCAGCAGGTAGTTTTCATACTGCAGCAGTTGCTGAGGGTTGCCGCCAAACTTGTAGCGCCAGCTAATGCGGCTGCCCGGCTGCACCGCCCCGGTTTTCTCAACGTCAGCCAGGTTCATCATCAGACGCGGCGCAATCTGGAACGGGTTAAACCCGGCGTCCGGCTCCTGAATCACCTGCCCGACAATACGCAGCGTGGCGTCGCCCACGTCAATGTTGTCGCCCACTTTCAGGTTGAGCAACGCCAGCAGGCGCGGCGCAAGCAGCGCGGTGCCCGGCTCAGGCTTCAGGCCCGGCGGGTTGGTTTCCAGCTCGCCGTACATCGGGTACACGCCGTCGACCGCTTTCACATCAGCCAACTGAGGCGTATCCCCGGCAAAAGTCATGGTGGCGAAGCTCAGCTGTTTGCCGACCTTTAAGCCATCACTTTGGGCCTGAGTCAGCCATTCGTCCGGAACGGCGCGGGCGCTGCGCAACGTCCGGTCGCCCGCCATATACTCGCGGCTTTGCTGGCTGAGGCCTTTTTCCATTCTGTCGCTGATGCTGCCAAGCGCCAGCACGCAGGCCACCGCCAGGCTAAGCGCCAGCCAGACAATCAGCAGCGAGGGAGAGCGCCACTCGCGCCAGAACCAGCGGGCTATCATGCTTCCTCCCACAGTTTGCCTTCGCGCAGCCGCAGCCGACGGTCGCAGCGTGCCGCCAGCTGTTCATCGTGAGTGACGAGGATCAGCGTGGTGGCGAAATCACGGTTGAGGGAAAACAGCAGGTCGGCAATGCGGTCGCCGGTTTGCCTGTCGAGGTTACCGGTGGGTTCATCGGCAAACAGCACGCCCGGCTTACCGTTAAACGCGCGAGCCAGCGCCACGCGTTGCTGCTCGCCCCCGGAGAGTTGGGCTGGCAGGTGATCGAGGCGTTTACCTAAGCCCAGTTGTTCCAGCAGCGCTTTGGCCTGCACCCGGCTGGCCGAGCTGTTTTCACCTCGCAGCAGCGAAGGAAGCTCCACGTTTTCCAGAGCATTAAGGGTGGGCACCAGCATAAAGGACTGAAACACAAAGCCGACGTTCTTTGCACGCAGTGCCGCCCGGGCCTCTTCATCCATGCTGTGCAGCGGCTGCCCGCAAAGGTGGACCTCGCCGTCCGTGCCGTCATCAAGCCCGGCCAGAATCGCCAGCAACGTGGACTTGCCCGATCCTGACTCGCCAATCAGGGCGATGGTTTCGGCCGGTTTGACAACCAGCTCAACTCCGGTAAGGATGGAAAGCTCGTGTTCACCCTGACCCACGGACTTACTAAGATGATGAACTTCAACAATGTTTTCCGCTGGCATTTGCCCTTCCTGTTTCTGGCTTTGATGACTTTCCGCGCCGCTGCGGCGGACACGTTATTGATTTTAGGCGATAGCCTGAGCGCCGGTTACCGTATGGCGGCCACCAGCGCCTGGCCCGCTCTGCTGGATGCCAAATGGCAACCGCAGGGTACAAAAGTTGTGAATGCGAGCATCAGCGGCGATACCGCAGCGCAGGGTCTGGCTCGCCTGCCGGCGCTGTTAAAACAGCACCAGCCCCGCTGGGTTTTAGTGGAGCTTGGCGGTAACGACGGCCTGCGCGGATTCCAGCCTCAGGATGTTGAAAAAACCCTTAACCAGGTTATCACCGACGTGAAAGCCGCCAATGCCCAACCGCTGCTGATGCAAATTCGCCTGCCCGCCAACTACGGACGCCGCTATAATGAGGCGTTTAGCGCTATTTATCCGCAGCTTGCCAAAGCGTTTGATATCCCTTTGCTCCCGTTCTTTATGGAGGAGGTGTATCTGAAACCGCAATGGATGCAGGATGACGGCATTCACCCTAATCGGGATGCTCAGCCGTTTATCGCCGACTGGATGGCGACGCGGCTGACTCCGTTACTCTCTAAATAACCGGCGCTGCCGCGTCAGACATGACGAGATAGTTAAACACGACTGACCAATAATCGGGGCGCCCTTCGGGTAAAGTTATGCAAAAATCGGTTTTAATTACAGGTTGCTCCAGCGGGATTGGCTTAGCCAGCGCGCAGGAGTTACAGAAGCTTGGCTATAACATTCTCGCCGCCTGCCGCAAACCGGCCGATGTAGAGCGCATGAATCAGCTTGGGTTTACCGGCATTGAACTCGATCTTGATGATGCGGAAAGCGTCCAACGCGCCGCCGCCGAAGTGATTGCCATCACCGGCAACCGCCTGTACGGGCTGTTTAATAACGGAGGTTACGGCGTGTATGGCCCGCTGAACGCCATTTCCCGCGAACAGCTTGAACAGCAATTCTCCACCAACTTCTTCGGCACGCACCAGCTCACCATGCTGCTGCTGCCGGCCATGCAGCCTCATCAGGAAGGCCGCATCGTGATGACCAGCTCGGTGATGGGGCTGATTTCCACGCCGGGGCGCGGGGCTTATGCCGCCAGTAAATACGCGCTGGAAGCCTGGTCCGACGCGCTGCGCATGGAGCTTCGCCACAGCGGGATTAAAGTCAGCCTGATTGAACCGGGGCCAATCCGCACCCCTTTTACCGATAACGTCAATCAAACCCAAAGCGACAAGCCGGTAGAGAATCCGGGGATTGCCGCACGGTTTACCCTCGGCCCGGAAGCGGTGGTAGCGAAAGTACGCCATGCTTTTGAAAGCCCAAGGCCGAAGCTACGCTACCCGGTGACCGTGGTGACTCACGTGATTACCGTGCTGCGCCGCCTGCTGCCAGCGTGCGCAATGGACAAAATTTTACGGAGCTGAGTTGAAGTCCCGGCCTCAGCCCCCATGTAAAAAAACAAATGCTTAACAGAGAATCGCCCATGTCCGCAGAAAACATTATCAACATTACCGAAGCGAACCTGCACCAGACGCTGGAACAGTCCATGGCTAAACCCGTGCTGTTTTATTTCTGGTCTGCCCGCAGCCAGCATTGCGAGCAGCTCACGCCGGTGCTGGACAAGCTCGCAGCCCAATACAACGGCCAGTTTATTCTCGCTAAAGTTGACTGCGACGCCGAGCAAATGGTGGCTTCGCAGTTTGGCCTGCGCTCTATTCCTACCGTCTATCTGTTCCAGAATGGTCAGCCGGTGGACGGTTTCCAGGGGCCGCAGCCGGAAGAAGCGATTCGCGCCCTGCTCGACAAAGTGCTGCCGCGTGAAGAAGAGCTGAAAGCCCAGCAGGCCGTAGAGCTGATGCAGGAAGGCAAGCACGCCGAAGCCCTGCCGCTGCTGAAAGATGCGTGGCAGCTGTCCGGTCAGAACAGCGAAATTGGCCTGCTGCTGGCGGAAGTGCAGATTGCCCTGAACCGCAGCGAAGACGCCGAAGCGGTGTTGAAAACCGTGCCTCTGCAGGACCAGGACACCCGCTATCAGGCGCTGGTTTCCCAGATTGAACTACTGAAACAAGCCGCCGACACGCCGGAAATTCAACAGTTGCAGCAGCAGGTGCAAAACGAGCCGGACAACGCCCAGCTTGCCAGCCAGCTCGCGCTGCAGCTGCATCAGGTTGGCCGGAACGAAGAAGCACTGGAGCTGCTTTATACCCACCTGAAAAAAGACCTGGGTGCCGCCGACGGCCAGGCACGCAAAATGATGATGGAGATTCTGGCCGCACTGGGCACCGGCGACGCGCTGGCGTCTAAATACCGCCGTCAGATTTATGCATTGATGTATTAATCAGTGAGAACGAAAAAGGCCGGATATTCCGGCCTTTTGTTTATCGGTAAACGCGGATCCCGCCGTCCACTCCATTCGGGCTCAGCAGCACCTGCCAAAGCTGAATATTCCTCGCGCGAAATGCGCCCGCGCAGGCGTTCAAATAATAACTAAACATCCGCTTAAACCGCTCGTCATAATTACGCGAAATATTAGGCCAGCAGCGGAGGAAATTATCGTACCAGGCCATCAGCGTTCTGTCGTAATCCGCCCCGATATTGTGCCAGTCTTCCATAATGAAATGTTTTTCACTGGCGCTGGCAATGTGGCGCACCGAGGGCAAACAGCCGTTAGGGAAGATGTATTTGTTGATCCAAGGCTCGACGTTTAAATCCGTTTCATTCGAACCAATGGTATGCAGCAAAAACAGGCCATCAGGTTTTAAATTGCGGGCAGCAACTTCAAAATAGGTATTGTAGTTTTTAGGCCCAACGTGCTCGAACATACCCACGGAAACAATGCGATCAAATTTGCTGTTGAGGTCGCGATAATCCTGCAGCAGGATCTCCACGTCCAGGCCCCGGCAGCGATCCTGAGCCATTTTTTGCTGTTCGGCCGAAATAGTCACACCGACGACGGAAACCCCATATTCCTGCGCCGCATACTGTGCCAGCCCGCCCCAGCCGCAGCCGATATCCAGCAGCTTCATGCCCGCTTTGAGCTGCAGTTTTTCGCAGATCATATGCAGCTTGTTACGCTGAGCTTCTTCCAGATTGCCCGCGTCTTTCCAGTAGCCGCAGGAATATTGCATATACGGATCGAGCATCGCCGCAAACAGATCGTTACCGATATCGTAATGCTCTTTGCCAACTATCCAGGCGCGTTTGCGAGACTGCAAATTAAAAACTCTGGCCCCGGCAATACGCAGCAGGTCGGAAAAGTGTTTTGGCATTTTGCTGTCCAGGCCGTGGCGCAAAATATGGGTAAATAAAATGTCCAGCCGGTCGCAGTCCCACCAGCCGTCCATATAGCTTTCTCCAAGGCCGAGAGAACCTTCCTGTAATATTCGCTTGAAGAAGTCTGGATTGTTCACCCGAATATCTGCCGGGCCGTTGCCGTCAATATCAATCGCCATGGGTGAAATTAATTCTTCCACGATTTTCTGCCAGCGGTTGTTATTCGCCTGATGCTGCTCAGCTATTATTGTTCCCATTGCTTCCTCACCGGGATAAGTGTTCTTGCCGAATACCGCCCGCCCGATAGCGCGAGCTGCCGAAGCATCCGATACTACGCCTGCTGGCACCATGCGTGAAATGAACTTAATCCATGAAAATCATTCCATTAAGGAATAATAAAAGGGAAAGCAGCAATTAATTCTCATCGGGCACGGGGATGTTGCTGAATGTTTCAGGTTAAGCGGTTAGACTGAATGCAAAACAAACAGGAGGTTTTTTAATGCTTATCGTGATCCCCGTATTAATTCTCGTGGCGCTGGTGATTGTGGCGGCCGGGGTAAAAATCGTGCCCCAGGGCTTCCAATGGACCGTTGAACGCTTTGGCCGCTACACCAACACCCTGATGCCGGGCCTGAATCTTGTGGTGCCGTTTATGGATCGCGTGGGCCGCAAAATCAATATGATGGAACAGGTGCTCGACATCCCTTCTCAGGAAGTCATTTCCAAAGACAACGCCAACGTCGCCATTGACGCCGTGTGCTTTATTCAGGTGGTTGACGCCCCTCGCGCTGCCTATGAAGTCAGCAACCTTGAGCTGGCGATCATCAACCTGACGATGACCAACATCCGTACCGTGCTCGGCTCGATGGAGCTGGATGAAATGTTGTCCCAGCGCGACAACATCAATACCCGCCTGCTGCACATCGTCGACGAAGCCACCAACCCGTGGGGCATTAAAATCACCCGTATCGAAATCCGTGACGTGCGCCCACCGGCTGAGCTGATTGATGCGATGAACGCCCAGATGAAAGCCGAGCGTACCAAGCGCGCCTATATTCTTGAGGCCGAAGGGATCCGCCAGGCGGAAATCGTCAAAGCCGAAGGTGAGAAGCAGTCGAAGATCCTGAAAGCTGAGGGTGAGCGTCAGTCTGCGTTCCTTGAGGCGGAAGCCCGCGAGCGTAGCGCCGAAGCAGAAGCACGCGCCACGCAGATGGTGTCCGAAGCTATCGCCAAAGGGGATATTCAGGCGGTGAATTACTTCGTGGCCCAGAAATACACCGACGCGCTGCAGCAAATTGGGTCGGCCAACAACAGTAAAGTGGTGCTGATGCCGCTGGATGCCTCCAGCCTGATGGGCTCCATCGCCGGGATCAGCGAACTTATCGCCCAGAGCGGCACCGAGCGTAAAAAATGATCGACAGCATTCTCGCGCATCCACACGTCTTCTGGCTTGCGCTTGGCGGACTGCTGCTGGCGGCGGAGATGCTAGGTGCCAGCGGCTATCTGCTGTGGAGCGGCGTGGCGGCAGTGATCACCGGCCTGCTGGTCTGGCTGCTGCCGCTTGGCTGGGAAACACAGGGCGTTTGCTTTGCCCTGCTGACGCTGGTCGCCGCCTTTCTCTGGTGGCGCTGGCTGTCCAGCCGCAAGCAACAAATTCCGGGTGAAGTGCTGAATCAGCGCGGGCAGCAGCTGGTTGGCCGCCGCTTCCGCCTGGAAACCGCTCTGGTCAACGGCCGGGGGCATGTTCGCGTGGCCGACAGCAGCTGGCCTGTGACCGCCGATGAAGATCTCCCGGCGGGCTGTGAGGTAGTGGTACTGGCCGTGGAAGGCATTACGCTCAAAATTAAAGCGGTTTAGTTTATCTCGTGGCGATGGCAGCAGCCGGAAAGATTGTCGATGATCGGGCAATCGGCGCTGTCATCGCCCGGGCAAGCCTCTGCCAGCGTCAGCAAATGCTGGCGCATATTCTGCAGCTCAATAATGTGCCGCTCGATATCCGCGACCTTCTGCAAGGTGCGGGCTTTTACGTCCGCGCTGTGCCGGGCCGGATCGTTAAACAGGCTTACCAGCTCTTTGCACTCTTCCAGATTAAATCCGACCTGACGGGCCTGGCGCAGCAGCGTCAGCTCATCCAGATGCTTTTGCGTATAGCTGCGGTAGCCGTTGTCGGCGCGAAACGGCGGCGTGACCAGCCCTTTCTCTTCGTAAAAACGAATCGCCTTGCTGGTTAGCCCGGTTTTTTTCGCCACATCGCTAATATTCATTTTTGCTCCTTGACCTTCCCCTTGATGGAAGGTTTAACCTCTTTCATAGTTAACCGAATCATCCTTTCGGTCAATATTTCACCTCACCATCATACAGGAGTCTTGCGATGTCACACATTGTGGATCTGAATCTGGATGGCCTGACCTGCGGCCATTGTGTTAAACGCGTCAAAGAGAGCCTCGAACAGCGTGCGGACGTTGAGCAGGCTGAAGTCACCCAAACCCACGCCCGCGTCACCGGCAGCGCCACGCCGGAAGCGTTAGTGGAAACTGTCCAACAAGCGGGATACGGCGCAGAAGTCGCCAGCCACCCAAAGGCTGAACCGCTGGCAGAGTCATCAACTCCGTCGGAAGCACTGACAGCGGTCGCCCCTTCGCTTCCGGCAGCGTCTACCGACGATGACAGCCAGCAGCTGTTGATCAACGGTATGAGCTGCGCCAGCTGCGTCTCCCGGGTGCAAAATGCCTTACAAAATGTACCGGGCGTCAGCCAGGCACGGGTTAACCTTGCGGAGCGCAGTGCGCTGGTGATGGGCACCGCCTCCGCAGAATCGCTGGTCAAAGCCGTGGAAAGTGCCGGTTACGGTGCCGAAGCGATCGAAGACGATCAGAAACGCCGCGAGCGCCAGCAAGAAACGGCGAACGCCGCCATGAAGCGCTTCCGCTGGCAGGCGATTGTCGCCCTCGCCGTCGGGATCCCGGTGATGGTCTGGGGCATGATCGGCGACAACATGATGGTCACCGAGAGCAACCGCTCCCTGTGGCTCACCATCGGTATTATTACCCTTGCGGTGATGGTCTTTGCCGGCGGTCATTTTTACCGTAGCGCCTGGCGTAGCCTGATGAACCGTGCAGCTACCATGGACACGCTCGTCGCTCTCGGCACCGGCGCGGCCTGGCTCTATTCGATTACCGTGAATATCTGGCCACAGCACTTCCCGATGGAAGCCCGCCACCTCTACTACGAGGCCAGCGCGATGATCATCGGCCTGATAAACCTCGGCCATATGCTGGAACAACGCGCCCGTCAGCGCTCTTCTAAAGCCCTTGAACGCCTGCTGGACTTAACGCCGCCGACCGCGCGAGTGGTGACGGAAGAAGGCGAAAAAACGCTGCCGCTGGCGGAAGTCACCGCCGGAATGACGCTGCGCCTGACTACCGGCGACCGGGTGCCGGTTGACG
The DNA here is from genome assembly GCF_900177785.1 of Cedecea sp. NFIX57. Lineage (NCBI taxonomy): Bacteria > Pseudomonadati > Pseudomonadota > Gammaproteobacteria > Enterobacterales > Enterobacteriaceae > Cedecea > Cedecea sp. NFIX57. The sequence goes on from NZ_FXAS01000023.1 coordinate 17,726, forward strand.
GTGAAATTACCCAGGGTGAAGCCTGGTTCGACGAAGCGATGCTGACCGGCGAACCGGTGCCGATGCAAAAATCAAACGGCGATGGCATTCACGCCGGTACCGTAGTGCAGGACGGCAGCGTGCTGTTCACCGCCACCGCCACCGGCAGCCACACCACACTGTCGCGTATTATCCGCATGGTTCGCCAGGCGCAGAGCAGCAAGCCGGAAATCGGCCAGCTTGCCGATAAAATTTCTGCCGTATTTGTGCCGGTCGTCGTCGCTATCGCGCTGATCAGCGCCGCCATCTGGTACTTCGTCGGCCCTGCACCGCAAATTGTTTATACCCTGGTCATTGCCACCACGGTGCTGATTATTGCCTGCCCTTGCGCCCTGGGCCTTGCCACGCCGATGTCGATTATTTCAGGCGTGGGCCGTGCCGCCGAGTTTGGCGTTCTGGTTCGTGATGCCGATGCCCTGCAGCGCGCCAGCACGCTGGATACCGTGGTCTTTGACAAAACGGGCACGCTGACCGAAGGCAAACCGCAGGTGGTGGCCGTGGAAACCCGTTCCGGCGTGGATGAGGTACAAGCGATACGCCTTGCAGCCGCGCTTGAGCAGGGTTCAAGCCACCCGCTGGCTCGCGCCATTATTGAAAAAGCAGGCAGTTCATCGCTGCCGGAAGTGGCGTCGTTCCGTACTTTGCGCGGGCTTGGCGTCAGCGGTGATGTGGACGGGCACAAACTGCTGCTGGGCAACAAAGCGTTGCTCGACGAGCAGGGTGTGGACACTCAGCCGCTTGCCGACAGCATTGATGCTCAGGCTCGCCTGGGCGCAACCCCGGTGCTGCTGGCGGTAGACGGCCAGCTCATGGCGCTGTTAGCCATACGCGACCCGCTTCGCAGCGACAGCGTCAGTGCGCTCCAGCGCCTGCACCGCAACGGCTACCGCCTGGTTATGCTCACCGGCGATAACCCGGTGACCGCCAATGCGATTGCCAAAGAAGTTGGCATTGATGAGGTGATTGCGGGCGTGCTGCCGGACGGTAAGGCTGATGCTATCAAGCAGCTGCAGCAGCAGGGCCGCCAGGTGGCGATGGTAGGTGACGGCATTAACGATGCCCCGGCGCTGGCTCAGGCCGAGGTGGGGATTGCGATGGGCGGCGGCAGCGACGTCGCCATTGAAACCGCTGCCATAACCCTGATGCGCCACAGCCTGGTGGGCGTTGCCGATGCGCTGGCCATTTCCAAAGCCACGCTGCGGAACATGAAGCAAAACCTGATGGGAGCCTTCGTGTATAACTCGCTTGGCATTCCGATTGCCGCGGGCGTGCTCTACCCGCTGACCGGCACGCTGCTCAACCCGGTGGTTGCCGGTGCCGCAATGGCGCTGTCTTCCATCACCGTGGTCAGCAACGCCAACCGCCTGTTGCGCTTTAAACCGAAAGACTAGTCTCTCTGCGGCCTTCCCTTCTCCTTTTGAGCGGAAGGCCGACTTTTTCCTTTCCCCTTCCAGCCCAGGACGTTAGCATGGCTTTTTAGCCAGGGAATCGCGATATGGGTTTGTTCCAACGTCTTAGCGCACTGCTTTCCAGCCTGGCAGCCTCTACTTATCCCTGGCCTGCCCTTGATATCACGCTCCCCGGCAAGCGCTATTTGCACCTCGTGGGCAGCATTCATATGGGCACCCGGGACATGGCTCCGCTTTCCGCCCGCCTGGTGGACAAACTTCGCGCTGCAGATGCGCTGATCGTCGAGGCGGATATCCGCTCCGGCGATTCGCCGTTCAGCGAAATAGCGGAGGACATCGAACTGGAGGCGCGTCTGGCTCCCGACGATTACCAGCAGGTGCTGAGCCTGTGCAGCGAATTAGGTATTTCACTGAGCAGTATTGAGCGCCAGCCCGCCTGGCAGGTGGCGTTGATTTTACAGGCGCATCAGGCCCAGCGCCTTGGCCTTCGCCCTGACTACGGTATCGACTATCAGTTGCTGGAAGCCGCGCAGCGCTACGGCGTGCCAGTCACCGAGCTTGAAGGCGCACAAAGCCAGATAGAGTTATTGAAGGGGTTACCTGAGGGCGGGCTGCCGCTGCTGAACGACACGCTGGAACACTGGCACACCAACGCGCGGCTGCTACAGATCATGATTGGCTGGTGGCTGGAAACGCCGCCGCAGCAGGGCAATATTGCGCTGCCGAACACCTTTGGCGATGCGCTATATGACGTGTTGATGCATCAGCGAAACCGCCAGTGGCAGACGTTTCTACAACAGCTGCCCGCCGGGCGCTATGTGGTTGCGGTGGGGGCATTGCACCTTTACGGCGAAGGTAACCTGCCAGAAATGCTGAAAAAAGGGTAAAAAAATGGCCAATATTTCTATTGGCCCGTCAAAGAGGAATTTCATTTATTATTCTGTTTATCCCGGCTGCCGAAGCAACCGAAGCTGAATTGTCGCTCAATGTGATGGTTTACGCCATCACTATTGTGTAGCGCTATATTACTCGTCAAGTATATCACTATGATTACTATTTTGTGCGTTTTCAAAACAACGAATAAAGAAGGAAACCATGACTCCCGCGGTAAAACTCCTCGAAAAAAACAAAATCAGCTTTCAAATTCATGCCTATGAGCACGATCCGCTGGAAACCAACTTTGGCGACGAAGTGGTCCGTAAGCTGGGGCTGAATGCCGACCAGGTATATAAAACGCTGCTGGTGGCGCTGAATGGCGACATGAAACACCTGGCCGTGGCGGTGACGCCGGTTGCCGGGCAGCTTGACCTGAAAAAGGTCGCTAAGGCGCTGGGCGTGAAGAAAGTTGAAATGGCGGACCCGATGGTCGCCCAGCGGATCACCGGTTATCTGGTGGGCGGCATCAGCCCGCTGGGGCAGAAAAAACGCCTGCCGACGGTGATTGATGCCCCGGCACAAGAGTTTGCCAGCATCTACATTTCCGGCGGCAAGCGCGGGCTGGATATCGAGCTCGCGGCAAGCGATCTGGCGAAGCTGCTGGATGCCAGCTTCGCCGATATCGCCCGCCGCGATTAACGCTTAGTTCCAGCTTACCTCGCCCTTAGGTTGGTAAGCATTTACGTCGAGCGGGGAGTTCTGTTCGATGTACTGTTTCAGGACTTCCGCATCGACAAACCCGGTGTTGACGTAGCCCGGCTTTTTATCGATTTCCGGGTAACCGTCGCCGCCGGTGCCGTTGAAACTCAGCGTCGCCATGCGGTAGGTTTTGGCCGGATCAATCGGCTGGTCTTTGATTTTCAGGTTGCTCAGCTTGCCGCCGGTAGAGGTGAAGCTGACGTTAGAGAACTGCGGGTAAGCCCCGGAGTCCGGCGTTTTCTGCGCCACCGCCGTCAGGTATTCCTCAACGTCTTTACCGTTCATATCGATATAAACCACGGTGTTGCCGAACGGCTGCACCTTGAGCACATCTTTATAGGTAATATTCCCGGCTTCGATAGAATCACGCACGCCACCGCCGCTCATCACCGCAAAGTCCGCGCTGGTGCGCGCCATCTGTGCCGCCAGCAATACACGCGCCAGGTTGGTCTGCACAAAGCGCACTTTGCTGCGGTCCCCTTCCAGATGCCCGTTTACGCTGCCCACTTTCACCTTCAGCGCGGCCTGGCCTTTGTTCTGGAACGGCGTCAGCAGGGAAAGCATCTGCTGATTTTCGGCGATTTCTGGCGTGTAAAGTACGCGCTCACTTTGCCCGTTATCGTAGGTGATTTTCTTTTTCAGATTGATGGGGATCAGCTGATAGTGCACCAGCTTCATCTCGCCGTTACGGAACTCAAAATCTGCCCGCCCGACGTATTTCCCCCACTCATGCGCCTGCACAATCCAGGTGCCATTTTGTCTGTCCGGCGCGCACGGCGTACCCGGCACATAATCTTTCTGCTTCTGGTTTTCCTGCGCCATGCAGACCGGATCCTGTGAGTGACCACCCACAATCATCGTCAACGCGCCTTCCGGCAGACTTCTTGCCATTTCAACATCGCCCGGCGCATTTGAGCCGTGGTTGCCGTTATCGTAATGGCCCATGTGGGTCGCGGCGATAATCACGTCCGGTTTTTCGGTGCCCTGCAGCTCCTGGATCACCAGTTTGGCTTCCTCTGCAGGTTTGCGGAATTCGATGTCGGTGAAGTATTCCGGGTTGCCGATTTTAGCCGTATCGTCGGTGGTCAGGCCGATAACCGCCACTTTAATGCCCTGAGGTTTAAAAATCGCGTAGGGCTTAAACAGGCGCTCACCGGTGCTTTTTTGATAAATGTTGGCGGACAGCAGCGGGAACTTCGCCCACTTTTCCTGCTGGCGCAGCACGGACAGCGGATTGTCGAATTCGTGGTTGCCGACGGCCATGGCGTCATAGCCAATCAGGCTCATACCGCGAAAGTCTGGTTCAGCATCCTGCAGGTCTGATTCCGGCACGCCGGTGTTGATATCGCCGCCGGATAACAACAGCACGCTGCCGCCTTCTGCCGCGACTTCTTTACGCACGCTGTCTACCAGCGTTTTTTGCGCAGCCAGGCCGTACTCAGAGTACTCATTGCGCCAGAAATGACCGTGATGATCGTTAGTATGAAGAATGGTAATTTTATAGGTCTTGTCTTTTTCCCAGGCCAGCGCTGAAGCGCTGGTTAAACTCAATGCCACAAGCAGCGCCGTGGTTATTGTTTTAGCAGCAAACCGCATTGCAAATCTCCATGTCAAAATGTAACTGCGCAGAAATAACAGATAGCTATCAGGATAGACAGCTATCTTTTCCGAAATGCGACTTTCTTCAAATCCCCTGCGCGAGTATGTTAGCAGGGTAAGAATTTCTTCCGGGCGATTTCCTGCGTCGCCCGCTCTAAAAACAATAACCGTTCGTACAGGTAATTATGGCAAGCTCTCAAACCCTCACGCAGCCGGGTACGCCCCCGGAGCAAAAAAAAGCGCGCACCGCATTTGGGATCCTCGGCGCTATAAGCCTCTCCCATCTGCTTAACGACATGATTCAGTCGCTGATTCTGGCTATCTATCCGCTACTTCAGGCCGAATTCTCCCTCAGCTTTATGCAGATCGGGATGATCACCCTGACTTTCCAGCTCTCTTCATCGCTGCTGCAGCCGCTGGTGGGCTACTACACCGATAAATACCCGATGCCGTGGTCGCTGCCGATTGGCATGTGCTTTACCCTCTGCGGCCTGGTGCTGCTGGCGCTGGCGGGCAGTTTCCCGGCCGTTCTGGTCGCCGCCGCGCTGGTGGGAACCGGTTCGTCGGTATTCCACCCTGAGTCCTCACGCGTGGCGCGTATGGCATCCGGTGGCCGTCACGGGCTTGCGCAGTCGCTGTTCCAGGTGGGCGGTAACTTCGGCAGCTCTCTGGGGCCATTGCTGGCAGCTATTATTATCGCGCCTTACGGCAAAGGGAACGTGGCGTGGTTCGTGCTCGCCGCTCTGCTGGCTATCGTGGTTCTGCTGCAAATTAGCCGTTGGTACGCCGCTCAGCATAAAATCGCCAAAAGCCGCCCTGCCGTGCCGGTGGTCAACCCGCTGCCACGCAACAAAGTGATTCTGGCGGTCTCGATTTTATTACTGCTGATCTTCTCTAAGTACTTTTATATGGCGAGCATCAGCAGCTACTTCACCTTCTACCTGATGCAAAAATTCGGATTATCGGTACAAAACGCACAGATCCACCTGTTCGCTTTCCTGTTTGCCGTCGCGGCAGGCACGGTGATCGGTGGCCCCGTGGGGGATAAAATTGGCAGAAAATACGTGATTTGGGGCTCGATCCTCGGTGTCGCGCCATTTACCCTTGTTTTACCCTATGCATCACTTTACTGGACGGGCGTCCTGACGGTGATCATTGGTTTTATTTTAGCCTCCGCGTTCTCCGCCATTCTGGTGTATGCCCAGGAGCTACTCCCTGGCCGTATCGGTATGGTTTCCGGGCTGTTTTTCGGATTTGCCTTTGGGATGGGTGGCCTGGGTGCAGCCGTACTCGGATTAATTGCTGACCACACCAGCATCGAGTTGGTCTACAAAATATGTGCCTTCCTGCCGCTACTCGGCATTATGACAATATTCCTGCCCGATAATCGCCACAAAGCGTAGATTTTAGCGGCCAAAGTATTGCTTTGGCCACCTCCTGTCACCACACCCCTCTGGTAATCGCCCCACATAACTGAGTTAAATGCTACTCAGGGCCTTTTTTTTATCGAAATGCGCTTTTTATTCAAAATTCAACAATTATTCATAAACGCCGATAAAGAATTTGTCATAAACTGTGTAACAGAACGTTTTGGAACATCGGCCAACCAAAGGAGACGGAATGCATCACGCCACACCGCTTATCACCACCATTGTTGGTGGTCTCGTGCTCGCTTTTTTACTGGGTATGCTGGCTAACAAGCTGCGCATATCTCCGCTGGTGGGCTATTTATTAGCTGGCGTGCTGGCTGGACCTTTTACTCCAGGTTTTGTTGCTGATACCAAACTTGCCCCTGAATTGGCGGAATTAGGCGTGATTCTGCTGATGTTCGGCGTCGGGCTGCATTTTTCATTGAAGGATTTGATGGCGGTAAAGGCCATCGCCATCCCCGGCGCAATCGCGCAAATTGGCGTCGCGACGCTGCTGGGCATGGCGCTCTCCTGGCTGATGGGCTGGTCATTGATGACCGGTATCGTCTTCGGGCTGTGTTTGTCAACGGCAAGTACCGTCGTGCTGTTGCGTGCGCTTGAAGAGAGGCAGTTGATTGACACCCAGCGAGGGCAAATTGCCATCGGCTGGCTGATTGTTGAAGACCTCGTGATGGTGCTGACGCTGGTGCTGCTGCCAGCCGTCGCTGGCATGATGGAAAAAGGCAACGTTGGGCTGGTTTCTCTGAGCCTGGATATGGCGATCACCATTGGGAAGGTCGCTGCCTTTATTGCCCTGATGATGCTGGTAGGCCGCCGCCTTGTGCCGTGGATTCTGGCTCGCAGCGCAGCAACAGGCTCCCGCGAGCTGTTTACCCTTTCCGTACTGGCGCTGGCGCTGGGCATCGCATTCGGCGCGGTTGAGCTGTTTGATGTCTCCTTTGCGCTGGGTGCTTTCTTTGCCGGTATGGTGCTGAATGAGTCCGAGCTAAGTCACCGCGCGGCACACGACACCCTGCCGCTGCGCGATGCGTTTGCGGTGCTGTTCTTTGTTTCCGTCGGCATGCTGTTTGATCCACTGATTCTGATTCAGGAACCACTGGCGGTGCTGGGCACGCTGGCCATCATCATCTTCGGTAAATCCCTGGCCGCGTTCCTGCTGGTGCGCATGTTTGGCCACTCTCAACGAACCGCGCTGACCATCGCCACCAGCCTCGCGCAGATCGGTGAGTTTGCCTTTATCCTGGCCGGTCTCGGCATGGCGCTGAACCTGCTGCCACAAACGGGGCAGAATTTGGTGCTGGCGGGCGCAATTCTGTCGATCATGCTGAACCCGATTCTGTTCGCCATTCTTGAGCGCTACCTCGAGAAAACCGAAACGCTGGACGAGCAAACTCTGGAAGAGGCCATCGAGGAAGAAAAACAAATCCCGGTGGATATCTGCAACCACGCGCTGCTGGTCGGCTATGGCCGAGTCGGCAGCCTGCTGGGCGAGAAGCTGCTGGCCGAAGGCGTACCGCTGGTAGTGATTGAAACCTCCCGTAGCCGCGTGGATGAGCTTCGCGAGCGAGGCATCCGTGCCGTGCTGGGCAATGCCGCAAACGAAGAGATCATGAATCTGGCGCATCTGGACTGCGCCCGCTGGCTGCTGCTGACTATCCCTAACGGCTACGAAGCCGGTGAAATCGTCGCGACGGCCAGAGAAAAATGCCCGGATATCGAAATCATCGCCCGCGCGCATTACGACGACGAAGTGGATTACATCACCGAGCGTGGCGCTAATCAGGTGGTGATGGGAGAAAGGGAGATTGCCAATACCATGCTGGGGCTGCTGGTGCCGCCGGTGGCGCAAGAGGCGGTGACGGGTTAATGGTTTTTTGGGCAGGTCTTGCACCTGCCCGTTTCAACAAAAGCTGAGCGTTATGGCTCAGTGCTTCAACTTAACGTTCCCAGTAAGACTCTTCGAGGCTGTCTTCCCGCTCAGGCAGGCCGCGTGTCAGGCGTGGCGAATGCTGATTCAGGACCTGATAGCTCACGCGGTTGGCGTATTTGCATACCTGGGCCAGCGAGGAATATGTCAGCCAGGTAAGCTTATGTTTGCTGGAATTCGGCACGTTACTGCGGTGGTAATTGTTCGCGGTGATGTCGTGCAGTAGCGCCGCAAGCGCGCCGTCGCCTGCGCCATTGGTGTTCATGATCTTCTCCGGGCCGCCCATGTATGGCGCGATGTGGGAGTAGATTCGCAGCGGCTCAGCGCAGTCTTTCAGGCGCATCGCGCGGCTAAATTCAAACTGGTTAAATTCGGCAATCGCGCCAGGCAGAAGTGGATGCTGAGTTTTGCGCTTCGCAGTTTCTTCGGTGTAGCCAGCCATATAAAGGCCAACCGGCCCGGCGGTGCAAAGCACCAGATCCACCCAATCCAGCGCCTTGTCGGCGGCCAACAGCGGATCGCTTTCACCGGTTAGCGCTTCGCCTTCTTCTTCGTTCATTGCCAGGATCGAAACGTGCTCGCTCAGGAAGGCCTGCCACCAGGCCGGGTTCTCGGCAATCACGTATTTGGTGCCCAGGGTCAGCACCACCGGCACGTTGTGTTTCTTCGCCCAGGCAATGGCCTGCATGGTGGCGTCCGGCATCGGCTCGCCTGGCTTGCAGCGCACCAGATAAGAGGTCAGCACCAGCGCGGATGCCCCGGCAATCACCTCTTCCGGGATGCTTTCCGCGCGAAGCTGGTTCATATGGCCCGGGCTGATGGCAAAAGTACGCTCGCCCTGGTCGCCAATCAGCGTAAAGCAGCGGCCAATCGGGCCATCAACGCCCTGCAGATAGTTAAGGTCGGTCCGGCTGGAGGTATTGCAGAGGTAGCGATAGGCGTAGCTGCCAATCTCGACATTTCGGCACATCACGCCGAGCAACACCGAGCGGTCATCGGCCAACACCGAGTAGTTGTGCATGGTATTGCCGATGGTGCCCCCGGCAAACTGGTGGGTAATCAGGTTGCTATCCACCAGCTCTTTGTAGAGCGCGTCGGCCACATCATCCTCAATCACCAAAGAATGGCCAAAACTCAGCCCGTAGCGCTGCACAAATTCATCGTCTACTTTGGCTTCAATGTCGACCAGCGTCTGGTCGATACCGACCACCCAGGAAGAGCCGCTTTCGGCCTCAGGCTGAGTTTGCTGTAAGAGCGGGTCGCGGGCGCTGACGGGGAAGTAGTGTTTGGATTTGCGTTTACCGGGAAATTTCATGGTGTCGTTACGGGGCTGAATAATAAGGCGGAGAATAGTAACATTCCCCGCCTCAGGATTCTATTTGCGATACCGATCCACCAGATTCATCATCATCGCGATATGGGCCGGATCGTCGTTCAGCGCCGGAATGTACTCATATTTCGTGCCGCCTGCCTCGATAAACACTTCCCGGTTCTGGACCGCCATCTCTTCCAGCGTTTCCAGGCAGTCAGCGGAGAAGCCCGGGCACATTACCTGAATATGCTTCACGCCCTTTTCGGCCAGCATTTTCAATGTTTCATCGGTATACGGCATCAGCCATGGCTCGCGGCCAAAGCGGGACTGGTAGGTCATCATCACTTTTTCCGGCGGCAGCTCGAGGGCGCTTAGCAGTTCACGCGTGGTGTCGCGGCAGCGCTGCGGGTAGTCATCTCCTTCGTTGGCATAGCGCTGCGGAATACCGTGATAGGAAAGCAGCAGCACATCCGGCTCACCGTGTTCGGCAAAAGAGCGCTTGACCGAGGCCGTCAGTGCGTTGATGTACGCCGGCTCTGTCGCGTAGTCGCGAATCAGAGAAATAGAAGGCAGGCTGCGGTAATTGGCAAAGATTCGCCCCAACTCGTCCCATACCGCCGCCACGGTTGAGCAGGAAAACTGAGGATAAAGCGGCAGCACTACAATGTGCGTCACGTTCTGCGCCAGGAGGTCGTCCACGGCGCTTTTGAGCGACGGTTCGCCATAGCTCATCCCCAGCGCAACCGGCGTATCCGGCAGCTGTTGTGCCAGCGCTTTCTCCTGTCGACGGCTGTATACCATCAAAGGAGAGCCCTCTTCCATCCAGATGGACTGGTAGAGCTTAGCGACACGCGGTGAACGGATCGGCAGAATGACGCCGCGCAGCAGTGGCCACCAAAGCAGGCGGGGCGTATCCACCACGCGCTTATCGCTCAGGAACTGACGAAGATAGCGGTTGACCGCCGCCGGCGTCGGGGCGCTCGGCGTACCAAGGTTAGCCAGTAAGATGCCAATTTTTTCCTGATTCATTCCCACCCCTTATCTATAAATTGCCGTCAATTGTAACGTAAAAGAGCGAAACGAGAACCGATTACAGTGAAAGGGGAAAATAGGGGCAAAAAAATACCAGGGCATGCCCTGGTATCGATTGTCGCAACGGGAAATTATCCGAGGATTTTTTCCAGCTCAGCGCGCACGTCAGCCACGGCCTGGGTGCCGTCAACTTTAGCGTATTGGGTGTTACCCGCCTGCGCTTCTTTAGAGTAGTAGCCGATCAGCGGCGCGGTCATCTGATGGTATTCCACCAGGCGCTTACGCACGGTCTCTTCCTGATCGTCTTTACGGGTGGTCAGCTCTTCGCCGGTCACGTCGTCTTTACCTTCAACCTTAGGCGGGTTGAATTTGATGTGGTAAACGCGGCCGGAAGCAGCGTGCACGCGGCGACCCACGATGCGGTCAACGATCAACTCGTCCGGTACATCGAACTCCAGCACGAAATCAACCTTGATGCCCGCTTCTTTCATGGCGTCTGCCTGCGGGATAGTGCGTGGGAAACCGTCCAGCAGGAAACCGTTACGGCAGTCTTCCTGCGCAATGCGCTCTTTAACCAGGGCGATAACCAGCTCATCGGTCACCAGTTTGCCAGCATCCATGATGTCTTTGGCCTGTTTACCCAGTTCTGAACCAGATTTAACCGCAGCACGCAGCATATCACCGGTGGAGATTTGCGGAATACCGTATTTCTCCATGATGAACTGAGCCTGAGTCCCTTTACCTGCGCCCGGCGCGCCGAGCAGAATGATACGCATTGCGTAATTCCCCATACATTTAATTATTCAATCGAATTTGAGGCGAAAACCATACCACTAAAGGCGGTATCATCACAAGGAAGGGAGGCGGCTGGAGCGGCTTTAACGGAAATTTCCCGGGCTGAATCGAGCCATTTATCCGGCCCTTGTCCAAAGAAAAACCGATCGTCCCCTCCCCGTTTTCAGCGGAGGGAAGCGATCGGTAAAAGGCTTAAGAAACCAGCAGCTGGTTCATGCGGCGGATGAACTGGTTAGGATCTTCCAGCTGACCACGCTCGGCTAACAGCGCCTGGTCAAGCAGCAGCTCAACCCACTCGCCGAACTGCGCGTCATCCTGCGTATCCGCAGCGCGTTTGACCAGCGCATGCTCCGGGTTAAGCTCGAAGATGTACTTCACTTCCGGCACTTCCTGGCCCGCAGCGGCAAACAGTTTCGCCATCTGGGTGCTCATGTCGTTGCTGTCGGTGGTCACGATCGCCGGAGTATCGGTCAGACGATGAGTCAGACGCACTTCCTTGACGCGCTCGCCCAGCAGGGTTTTCACGCGGTCCACGAACGGCTCCAGCGCCTTCTCGGCTTCTTTCGCTTCTTCGGTCTCTTCGTCCGTCAGCTTATCCAGCGATTCGTCGGTCTTGCTGACTGACTGGAATGCCTTCCCGTCGAATTCGGTCAGGTAACTCATCATCCACTCGTCGATGCGATCGGAAAGCAGCAGAACTTCGATGCCTTTCTTACGCAGCAGTTCCAGATGCGGGCTGCTCTTCGCCGCCGCGTAGCTGTCTGCGGTGATGTAGTAAATCTTCTCCTGACCTTCTTTCATGCGGGAGACATACTCTTCCAGCGACACGGTCTGTGCGGAGGAGTCGTTGTGCGTAGTCGCGAAACGCAGCAGTTTAGCGATAGCTTCCTGGTTCGCGTTATCTTCCGCCGGGCCTTCTTTCAGCACGAGGCCAAAGTTTTTCCAGAAGGTCTGGTATTTCTCGGCATCGTCTTTCGCCAGTTTGTCCAACATCTGCAGCACACGCTTGGTCAGCGCGCTGCGCAGGTTCTGGGTTACGCGGCTGTCCTGCAGGATTTCACGGGAAACGTTCAGCGGCAGATCGTTAGAATCTATCAGGCCACGCACGAAGCGCAGGTAGTTCGGCATGAACTGCTCGGCATCGTCCATGATAAACACGCGCTGTACGTAGAGTTTCAACCCGTGTTTGTGGTCACGGTTCCACATATCCCACGGCGCCTGCGCAGGGATGTACAGCAGGCTGGTGTACTCCTGCTTACCTTCCACGCGGTTGTGGCTCCAGGCGAGCGGGTCGGTAAAGTCGTGGGCGATGTGCTTGTAGAACTCTTTGTATTCGTCATCGCTGACTTCGGACTTGCTACGGGTCCACAGCGCCTGAGCTTTGTTGATTTTTTCCCAGCTAACGATGGTTTCACCGTCTTTTTCTTCCTGCTGTTCAATCTCAACCGGCAGAGCGATATGGTCGGAATATTTGCTGATGATGGAGCGAACGCGCCAGTCGTCCAGGAACTCATCTTCGCCTTCACGCAGATGCAGCGTGATTTCGGTCCCGCGATCGGCTTTCTCAATGTCGGCCACGGTGTATTCACCCGCGCCTTCAGACTCCCAGAACACGCCCTGCTCCGCGCTGGCGCCGGCGGCGCGAGTGCGAACGGTGACTTTGTCCGCCACGATAAACGCAGAATAGAAGCCTACCCCGAACTGGCCGATAAGCTGGCTGTCTTTCGCCTGGTCAGAGCCCATAGACTCGAGGAAAGCTTTGGTGCCGGATTTAGCAATGGTACCCAGATGATCAATGACTTCATCGCGGGTCATACCGATGCCGTTATCAGCGATGGTCAGGGTGCGGTTGTCTTTGTTAAAAGAGACACGAACGCGCAGTTCACCGTCACCTTCGTAGAGGTTGGCGTCAGACAGAGCGCGGAAGCGCAGCTTGTCTGCCGCATCGGAGGCGTTGGAGATCAGCTCACGCAGGAAGATTTCTTTGTTTGAATAGAGAGAGTGGATCATCAGGTGCAGAAGCTGTTTTACCTCTGACTGAAAACCGCGGGTCTCTTGTCCTTTCATGGTCATTGATACCTCAACAAAATCATACGGGATGAAGAAAACGTTGAGAGGGATATGGTAGCGATTTGTGCCTTTTCAAGCGGGAGGAGGCAAAAACCTCCCCCAACCGATTAAAAATTAATCTTATGACGACCAATCAGCGAGTGCGAGAGCGTGGTGCCGTCTACCATTTCCAGCTCGCCGCCCACCGGCACACCGTGGGCGATCCGGCTGGCTTCAACGCCGTACTGCGCACACAGCTCGGCAATGTAGTTTGCCGTCGCCTCGCCTTCCACCGTCGGGTTGGTGGCAAGAATAACTTCTTTCATCGGCTCGCTGGCAAGGCGCTGCTCAAGGCGATCCAGCCCAATGTCGTTCGGGCCAATGCCGTCCAGCGGCGAGAGATGCCCCATTAAGACAAAATAGCGGCCTGAAAACTGGCCGGTTTGCTCGATGGCGTGAATATCCGCCGGGCTTTCCACCACGCAAATCTGGCCGTTTTCCTGGCGGCGCGGGTTGGAGCAAATGGAGCAAACTTCCTGCTCGGTAAAGGTACGGCAATCCGCACAGTGGCCAATCTCGGACATCGCACGGGTCAGCGCCTGAGCCAGACGCATGCCGCCGCTGCGGTCGCGCTGTAACAGGGCAAACGCCATACGCTGGGCGGATTTCGGGCCAACGCCGGGCAGGCAGCGCAGGGATTCCATAAGGGCTGAGAGTAAAGGACTGGTTTGCATCGCTCGGGCTTGTGAGAAAAAAGTGGGCTATAGCCTAACATTAGCCCCGCAGATGGGTATAGGAAAAGATATCCCCCGTACGATGGCTCGCCGGGGGAAAAATTTACGCGATGTCTTTGCCGAAACGGCCCTGATTAAAATCATCGATGGCCTGATGAATTTCCTCTTTGGTGTTCATCACGAACGGGCCATAACCCACCACCGGCTCATTCAGAGGCTCACCGCTGAGCAGCAGAACCACCGCGTCATTATTGGCTTCAAGGGTCACGCTTTCGCCTTTGGCATCCAGCACCACCAGCTGCGCTTCGCGCGCCACCTCTTCGCCGTTGACCAGCACCGTGCCTTTCAGCACCACCAGCGCCGTGTTCCAGCCGTCTTTCACCGCCAACTGCGTGACGCCTTGCGGGTTAAGACGCAAATCCCAAATGCTGATCGGCGAGAAGGTTCTGGCCGGGCCTTTGGTTCCGTCAAACTCACCGGCAATCACGCGAACCTTACCGGCATTGTCCGGCAAATCGACCACCGGAATATCGCCGTCGGTAATCGGCTGATAGCCAGGCGCGGTCATTTTGTCTTTTGCAGGCAGGTTAACCCACAGCTGCACCATTTCCAGGCTGCCGCCCGCTTCGCTAAATGCCGGAGAATGATATTCCTCGTGCAGGATCCCACTCCCGGCGGTCATCCACTGCACGTCACCCGGGCCAATCACGCCGCCGTTACCCGCGTTATCGCGGTGCGCCACTTCGCCTTTGTAGACGATAGTCACGGTTTCAAAGCCGCGATGCGGGTGCTGATCCACGCCGCGCTGGCCTTTATTGCTCGGCTTAAATTCCGCCGGGCCAGCGTAGTCCAGCAGCAGGAACGGGCTAAGCTGCTCGGCAAATTTTGAGTACGAAAACAGCGAACGAACCGGGAAACCGTCCCCCACCCAGTGGGAAGCTGGTGCGGTATAAACGCCAAGAATTGATTTCATGATTCTCTCCACAAGGGTTGTTTCTGATGGGATAAAGCTTACCCGTCAGACGCTCAGCTCGGTAGAGTGCTAAAATGGACTCAGTGTTCCATTAACAGGACAATAGAAATGCAGGACTTAAACGACCTGTGGTACTTCGTGCAGGTGGTGGACAATGGCGGTTTTTCCCCCGCCAGCCGGGTTATCGGCATTCCGAAATCCCGCCTCAGCCGACGCATTGCGCTGCTGGAAGAGCGGCTTGAAACCCGCCTGCTGCAGCGCTCGACGCGTAGTTTCACCGTCACGGAAGCCGGGCAGACCTTCTACCGCCACTGCAAGGCGATGATGATCGAAGCCGAAGCGGCGCAGGAGGCCATCGACACGCTAAAGTCAGAGCCGAGAGGGTTAATCCGTCTCACCTGTCCGATAGCACTGCTGCATGTCCATGTCGGCGAAATGCTGGCGCGCTTTATGCGCCTGTATCCGCAGGTTGTGATTCAGCTTGAGGAAACCAACCGCCGCGTGGACGTACTGAACGAAAACGTTGATTTAGCGATTCGCGTGCGCCCTTTACCGCTGGAAGACAGTGATCTGGTGATGCGCAAGCTGGCCACCCGCAGCATGTGCCTGGTGGCCAGCCCGGAGCTGGTTACTCGCCTGGGTATGCCTGCGGCACCTACAGATCTCGCGCACTGGCCAAGCCTGGCGCTGGACAGGCCGCAGCAGACTTATCGCTGGTGCCTGTTTGGGCCCGAACAGCAGGAGGTGATTGTTCACCACAAGCCCCGCTTTGTGACGACAGATATGATCGCGCTACGTACCGCAGCACTGAACGGGATTGGCGTCGTGCAGCTCCCGAAGCTGATGCTTAACGATGCGCTGGCGCAGGGCAAGCTGGTTCACGTGTTGCCAGAATGGCGCGCAAGAATGGAGATCGTGCATGCGGTCTTCCCTTCCCGTCGAGGGCAGTTACCAGCGGTGCGGGCATTGATTGATTTTCTGGCAGAGAGCTATCAGGTGCTGAACGAGGAGTAAGAAAACAGCCTTCTCCCGGGCGGGAGAAGGCGGAAAAGCATCAGAATGGCATTTTGAAGCCCGGTGGCAACTGCATGCCGTTGGAAACCCCAGCCATTTTTTCTTTCTGCGCTTCGCCGATACGACGAGCGGCATCGTTGAAGGCTGCGGCAACCAGGTCTTCAACCATCTCTTTGTCATCTTCCATCAGGCTTGGGTCGATTTCGACACGGCGGCAGTTGTGCGCCCCGTTGATGGTCACTTTCACCAGGCCCGCGCCGGACTCGCCGGTGACTTCCATGTTGGCGATTTCTTCCTGAGCCTGGGCCATTTTTTCCTGCATCTGCTGGGCCTGCTTCATCAGGTTACCCAGACCGCCTTTTCCAAACATAATCTTCTCTCTTTCATCGGGCCAGCCCTCGCAGAATGCGAGAGTGGCTATCAGGGTTTCACACTATGCCGCGTCAAACGAGGCATATCAAACAGGGCGAATACTATCTTCATCCAGCTCTGCATCAAAGAACCTTTGCAGAGTCTGAATATTGCTGTCGTTACTCATCGCCTCGCGCGCCTGCGCCAGCTTCTCTTCGTAGATAGCCTGACGCCACTCCAGCGGCGTGCGGCGAGCCAGATTCTCATCTTCAATAATAGTCAGTTCTATCGCTTCGCCATGGTGCGAACTCAGGGCATCTGAGAGCGTTTTTTGCGCCGATGGCGAATTCAAATGCCGCTGGCCAGGACGCAAATGCAGGCAAACCCGGTTGCCGTCCACCTCTTTCCAGGCGTTAAGCGCCAGCTGCTGCACCAGCTTTGGCAGCACCAGCTGATTGATTTCCGCCGCCCATTCGTCCCGCTCGATAGCCTCTTCGGCCAGTTTCTGCGAAAGCTCAGGCGTTTTTTCATGCTCAAGCGCTTTTTTCAGCGCCTTGGGCGTAGCGACCGGCTCAGGGGCAACTTCTATCGGGTTTTGTGCCTTCCAGCGATAGGCTTCTGGCTTCGCTGGTTTTTCCAGCGCCGTCGGCGCAGGGCGCGCCTGAACGCGTTCGGTCACCGAAGCCAAACGTTCCAGCGCGGAGCTTTTTGCCGGCCGCGCTAGTCGTTGCGCTGCCGGCTCATTCTTTTTTGCTTTATCAGCCTCCTGCTGGCGCATCAGTTGGCTGCGCGCCTGGAGGATCTGGCTGGTGGCATCCGGCAGCGGAGGGGCATCCCTGTCTGGCGGCGGCGCCGCCTGCTGCTGTCTTGCCGCTGGCTGATGCGACACCGGATTCACTACCGGAATGCTTGCCGCCTGGCGCGGTACTTCCGGCTCAGGCAGCGGCTTGCGCGGATGGAAAGCCAGCGCGCGCAGCAGCGTCATTTCTACGCCCATGCGGCGATCCGGCGCCCAAGGCAGCTCTTTGCGGCCAATCAGCAATGTCTGGTAATAAAGCTGCACGTCGGCAGGTGGAACAACACGGGCAAGCTCGCGCATACGCTGTTCGATGGCCGCCATATCGCTGCCAAGAGCAGACGGAGAAAGCTGAACCATGGCCACGCGGTGCAGCAACGCGGACATTTCTACCAGCAGCGCTTCCCACTCCACGCCGCGCGCGGCAGCGTCGTTCAGCAACGCCATTACGCGCTGCCCGTCAGCCTGGACGACAGCTTCAATCAGCGACAGCGCCTGGTCATCATCAAGGGTGCCGAGCATGGCACTGACGGCGGCAGTGGTAACCTGCCCGTCGCCGCTGGCAATCGCCTGGTCGGTGAGGCTCAGTGCATCACGCAGGCTGCCGTCCGCCGCACGGGCTAACAGCTGCAGCGCACGGGGTTCACTCACCACCTTCTCTTCACCAAGAATGTGCTCCAACTGATGGCGGATTTGTTCGACGTCCAGCGCTTTCAGGTGGAATTGCAGACAGCGGGAAAGAATGGTCACCGGCAGCTTTTGCGGATCGGTAGTGGCCAGCAGGAATTTTACGTGCGGAGGCGGCTCTTCCAGCGTCTTAAGCAGCGCGTTAAAGCTGTGGCGCGAGAGCATGTGCACTTCGTCAATAAGGTAGACTTTAAAGCGGCCACGCGCGGGGGCGTACTGCACGTTATCCAGCAGATCGCGGGTGTCTTCTACTTTGGTGCGCGAGGCGGCGTCTATCTCAATCAGGTCGACAAAGCGGCCCTGTTCTATTTCACGGCAGTTATCGCAGACGCCACAAGGGGTCGCGGTAATACCGGTTTCACAATTCAACCCTTTCGCCAGCAGACGGGCGATTGAGGTTTTCCCCACCCCACGAGTGCCGGAAAAAAGATACGCATGATGGATGCGGCCCAGCGACAAACCATTAGCCAGCGCGGTCAGTACGTGTTGCTGGCCGACAACATCAGCAAAAGTTTGGGGGCGCCATTTGCGGGCTAAGACCTGGTAGCTCATCTGGAGTTAGGCTCTGGTTCGCGGGAAAGGTGAATCGAGGGGGTAATGCTAACATAAGCCCCGCCCGATGGGCGAGCGAGGCTTGTCACTGTATGGCAATACGGTGAACTTAGTGACCAGGGAAAGGCACCAGGCAGAAGCTTTTCACGCCCATGTTTTCCAGACGCTGCTCGCCGCCGAGGTCAAACAGGTTGATAACGAAAGCAGCGTCGGTCACTTCCCCGCCGAGGCGACGAATCAGTTTTACGGTCGCTTCAATGGTGCCGCCGGTGGCCAGCAGATCGTCCACCACCAGCACTTTATCGCCTGGTTTGATGGCATCTACGTGGATTTCAAGGCTGTCGGTGCCGTATTCCAGCTCGTAGCTTTCGGCGATGGTTTCACGCGGCAGCTTACGAGGCTTGCGCACAGGAATGAACCCCACGCCCAGCTCCAGCGCAACTGGAGCACCAAACAGGAAGCCACGCGCTTCAGTACCGACCACTTTGGTGATACCGGCGTCTTTAAAACGAGAAACTAACAGCGCAATGCTGGTGGCATATGCTTTCGGATCTTCCAGCAAGCTGGTCACGTCACGGAACAGAATTCCTGGTTTTGGGTAATCAGGAACGCTTTTAATGCTGTTTTTGAGATATTCAAGCTGCTGCGCAGTCGCGGTCATCGGTTTATGCCTGCTAAAAACATGATACTAAACAGAGTACCTGTGGGTTCAAATGTGAACCACTGGTTAACGGTTAACCAGCTGTACCCGTGCTCGAAAACGCTCGAATTTACTGGCTGGGCGCGACAATTGCAACAGCTTCTGCTGCGGTTTATCGCTTTTGTTGTGCTTCATCAACCACCGGAATGCGCCACATAAAAGCAAGCAGCGCACAAAGTATCACCAACAGCAAAATTCTAACCCACACTATCTTCACCAGCCATAACGAAAGCGCGAAGGTAACGAGAATAAACAAAATAGCTTTTGGCTTAGAACCGCGGGGCATTGCGCGGTGCGTTTGCCAGTGCCGCAGATAGCTACCAAACCACGAACGGTATAGCAGCCAGTGGTGAAAACGCGGCGACGAGCGGGCAAAACACCAAGCGGCCAGCAGCAAAAATGGCGTGGTCGGCAACAGCGGTAATATCACGCCCAGCGTCGCAAGCACTACCGCCAGCCAGCCGATGATGAGTAGAATAAGACGCTTCATGCTGTAACCTCTGACAATCCCTGGAGAGCCATTCTGTGAAAACCGCTTCGCTGTTACAAGCCCTGGAAACCCGGGTCGCCGAGCTGGCCGCCGCCGTTGAGCCGGTCGCCCTGCTTCGGGCAAGCCAGGCGCGCTTCGACCGCAAGCTGTTCCATACCCACAGCACGCAGTTGAAAGATTATCTCCAGGAAGCTCAGGCTAATCTCGCCCAGCTTCAGCTCAGCGTCAGCCACGGTAAAACGGACCAGGTGGCGTTTATCGCCGAAAAGCTGGTAGCGCAGATTGCCGCGCTGCAGCGGGAATTGGCCACCGCGCATTTGCGAAAAAGTGAACCGCCGCAGAAGGTGCAGGAAAATCTGTACGAAAAACTGGCCACCCATCAGGATTACGAACGCAGGCTGCTGGCGATGGTGAGCGATAGAGAAAGCCAGCTTACCCTTCAAACCACGCTTGCTGGCCAGCAAAAGCTTCAGCGAGAACTGGCCGCGCTGGAAGGCCGCCTGCAGCGCTGCCGTCAGGCGCTAAGCCGCATAGAAAAAGCCATTGAAAGACGCGAGCGCGGACTAAGTTAACCCCCAATAAGGAGCAAGAATGTCGCTGGATAACGCCCCGGACGAGGTCAAACTGGCCGTCGATTTAATCATGCTGCTGGAGCAGCACCAGATCCCAACGGACACCGCCCTCGCGGCGCTGGAGATCGTTCGTGAAGATTTTCTCCGTAAGCAGCGGGAAGAAAAAGCTTCCCGCTGATTTTCACGCTTAGAGAGACGGCGGCAGCAGACCGCCGTTTTTGCCCAAATCTCGCTTCACTTCCGTCAGTTCATCGCCCTTTTCATTGTGCAGATGCACTTCAAGCTGGTTGAAGGCGATGTTGATATTGTTTTCACGGCACAGTCTGTCAATGGCGCGGTTCAGCTCATCCACAGTGATACTACGGTCGCGCAATTCACGAACATACAGGCGCAGTTCATGGTCAAGCGTGCTGGCACCAAATGTCGTGAAATACACCGCCGGTTCCGGGTCGTGCATCACCCGTGGGTGTTCCATCGCGGCTTTCAGCAGGATCTCTTTCACTTTATCGAGATCGGATCCATACGCCACGCCGAGCTTGATCACTACGCGGGTGATCGTGTCGGTCAGCGACCAGTTGATCAGTCGTTCGGTCACAAACGCCTTGTTCGGGATGATCACTTCTTTACGGTCAAAGTCGGTGATTGTCGTCGCACGGATACGGATCTTGCTGACGCTGCCTGAGAATGTCCCGATGGTGACGGTATCGCCGATGCGCACCGGGCGTTCGAACAGAATGATCAGGCCGGAAACGAAGTTACCGAAGATCTCCTGCAAACCAAAGCCCAGGCCCACCGACAGCGCCGCCGCCAGCCACTGCAGTTTGTCCCACGACACGCCCAGAGAACCAAACACCGTCATCGCCCCAATCACGATAATGGCGTAGTTAAGGATGGTGGTAATGGCGTAGGACGCCCCCTGACGCATCTTCAACCGCGACAAAACCAGCACTTCCAGCAGGCCCGGCAAGTTTCGAATCAGCGCCCAGGCGACCATCGTCGCCACTATCGCGAACAAGATGCTGCCCATCGTAACGTTTTTCATCACCGTGGCGCCGGCTTCGCTGCCGGTGTAGTGCCACAGCACGATGCTGTCGAGATAGGCAAAGACGGTAATTAAATCCGACCAGATGGCGTAAAACACCACGCCGAACAGGGCGAACATCAGCAGCATGGTTAAACGCATGGTCTGCTGGTTGATCTGATCCAGCGCCAGCGGCGGCTCTTCGACCGGCTCTGCGCCCTCCGCCCCCTCTTTAACCATATTCTGGCGGCGAGCCAGCGCGCGGCGGTAAGCAATACGGCGTGCCGCAACGCTCAGGCCACGGATCACCGTCTGGTGAATCAGGTTCCAGATAATTACCAGATAAACAGTGTCTATCCAGCGGTTAGCAAGGCGCAGCGTAGTATAGAAATAGCCGGTCGCGGTCAGCACCAGCAGCGCGACCGGGACAATAGAGAGCACGGTGATGGTCAATAGACGCATCGGATGAGATTCTTTGTCCCGCCAGTTGTCGCGGCACATCGGGATAACCAGCGCGGTAATCAGCAGCAGGTTAAGGAAGATCATAAACTGCCCGAGCACATCGTCCATCAGGTTCAGCGGTGACAGCTCACCGACCACCGACCAGAACAGCAGTGGCAACAAGGCAAAGCTGATACGTACAATCTGACGGCGATAATGGCGTGTCAGGTGCTCCGGCATGTTAAACCAGATCACGGCCAGCCCGCGGCTGCTTAGAATGCGCCAGGCCATGCCAAACACCAGCCAGAACAGCGCCAGCTCTTTGGCAAACGCCCACAGTAGTCCGCTGATGTTGAGCTGCATAAACAGCAATACCAGCCCCACCGAGAGAATGGCCATCGTCAGCGGCAGCACTTTCAGGAAGTTAAGCAAAATCGCTTTCGGGGTGTTGAGCTGGGTGTCCGTGCGCAACTGCCCGACTTCCGACGCCAGCTTAGCCAACTGCTTGTCGATCCACTTGTAGCGCCAGCGAAGCAGCCCAGCCAGCAGCATCAACGGCAGCGCGGTGAACAACGACATAAACAGCCCGTCCAGCACTTTATTCCAGCTGATATCCAGCTTCATGCCTTTGATTTGGTCATGCAGCGCGCGTGGGAAGGATTTGATCCACTCCCAGTTCATCGGCTTGTTACTGTTCACCCAAAAGATTTGCTGGGTCAGCATTTTCTGCAGGCTGGTGCTGACACTCATCAGCTGCTGTTGGTTAATTTGCAGGTTAATCGCCATCATCAGCTGATTACCCAACTGCTTGTTGAGCTGATCCAGCAGCTCGCGGCGCATGTCCACGACCTGCATCAGCGCATCATGAACTTCGTCATTAACCTCGTTTTTATGCCCTTCGACAATCTTGTCGACGTAGCTGTCACTTTGGAACAGCGCATCGCGCTGCTGGTTGATGTCAAACTGCTCCAGGCGCAGGTCAGCAATGCGGTTGGTGAGGTCTTCCAGATCGTCGGCAGACGGCAGCGTTTGCTGCTGCTGATAAAGAATGCGCGACAGCAAAAGGCTGCCCTTCAGTACCGAGATTTGTTCTTTCAGATTACGCTCGGACTGCAACGCGCGATCCAGCCAGTTTTTGACGCGGATATTCCGCTGAACCAGCTCATTCCCGCTTTGAGTGGCGTTGATCAGCCTCTGGCTGAGCTGGTGGTTCACATCCAGCTCCTGGCGCACCAGTGGGTTATTCTGCACCGCGCTGGCGTCAGCGTCGTCCGGCGTAACGGCTTCCTGAGCGGTCTTTTCCGTCAGCGTTAAGCGTTTGCTGTTCACCGCTTCCTGCAGCAGCTGAAGCGTATGCTCAAGCTGCCCGATATTGGCGTTGGTGTAATCACGCTGTTTTTGCAGCGCATCTTGCAAGACGGTGTTGCCTTCCAGACTTTTCCGCTGCTGCTCAATTTGGGTATTCAACAGCGCCTGCTGCACCAGCAGCAAGTTTTGTTGGCTTGGACGTAAAGCGGCTTCCCCTGGCGTGGTGCCGTTCAGCCTGTTACGCACCTGCAGAAGCTGCTGGGAGGCACTGTACATAGCGTTCTGCACGCGCTCGGGTTGCGTTTGCAGAGAAACCAACTGACTGTTCAGGGTTGATAAATCGTTGTTGGCCGACTGCAGTTGATCCAGCACGCTGGTCAGCCGGGTTTCTAACTGTCGAAGGGAAAGCGAGCCGAGCGTTTTACGCGTCGCTTCGTCATCGGCAGGCGTACTCAGCGAATTCAACGCGTCAGTCGCCTGCTTCAGTTTGTCCGGGGCCTGGGCAACCGTGGTTTTAAGCTGCGCCGTCTCCTGCTTCACGCGGTCGAGTTTGTCCAGCATCTCAAGCGTTTCGGTGAGATCTTTCTGGGTAAGCTTATCGTCAGGGGTCAGCGTTTTTTGCTTGTTCAGCGTGTCCAGCTGCGACTGCACCTCCGCTCTGGTCGGCAGATCGCCATTACTTTGCGCCGCCTGAGCCGCGGAAAAAGGCAGCAGGATGGAAACAAACAAAAACAGGAATAAAATGAATGCGGAACGGGAAGTCCGCGACAGAGCGTTGTGCTGCGTAGTCATGGTTGAGTCATTACGGTGCTGCGCATGTGGGTGCCAGCTAAAAGTAAAAGGCCACGGAAGATGCGCAGAATAGCACGGCTTCAGGGCGCAGAATAGCAATCGCCCTCGGAGGAATCTCAAATCATTTTCAGGGTGAAAGTAAGCCGAAAATTACGCCGGTTTGTTCAGCGTTGGGCTCAGTTGGAACATTTCCAGCAGAACGGCGATAAAGTCTGGCGCTTTAGCATGGAGATCAAAGGTTTCCGGCGCAACCAGCCAGTTTTCAATCAGCCCGGTAATGTAGCTGCGCATCAGCGTGACGGCAAGGGAAAGACGCAGACCCGCAGGCAATTTTCCGGCGTCGATGCAGCGTTGCAAAGCAGCCTCAATGCGTTCGTTGCCTTCCATATATAGCGTGCGCCGGGCCTGCTGCAAAACTTCAAGCTCACCGACAAACTCACACTTGTGGAAAATGATTTCCGTCATTAAGCGTCGGCGCTCTTCTGTCACCGTTGCCTGTAGGATATAAATGAGTAATTCTCTTATCACAGACAGTGGATCGTCTGGATATTTTGCCCGATACTCAATCTCTAAGTCACCAATACTGGATTCGGTTAGCTCCCAGATCTCACTAAACAATTCCGACTTATTTTTGAAATGCCAGTAAATCGCACCACGTGTTACCCCGGCCGCCTGCGCGATATCCGCGAGCGAAGTCGCAGAGACGCCCTGCTGTGAAAACAGGCGAATCGCAACGTCGAGGATGTGCTGGCGGGTTTCAAGCGCCTGAGCTTTGGTTTTTCGTGCCATAAGTGGGTGAATTTACTTTAGTCAGATTTACATACATTTGTGAACGTATGTACCATAGCACGACGATAATATAAACGCAGCAATGGGTTTGTGGACATTTGATCCATTGAACAACTTTGAAATCGGACACTCGAGGTTTACATATGAACAAAAACAGAGGGTTTACGCCTCTGGCGGCCGTTCTGATGCTCTCAGGCAGCTTAGCGCTTACAGGATGTAACGAGAAAGAGACCCAGCAGAGTGCGCCGCACGCCCCGGAAGTGGGTGTAGTGACTCTGAAAAGCGCGCCATTACAGATTACTACTGAGCTTCCAGGACGCACCAACGCCTTCCGCATCGCAGAAGTTCGTCCTCAGGTTAGCGGCATTATTCTGAAGCGTAACTTTACCGAAGGGAGCGACATTCAGGCCGGTGTTTCGCTGTATCAGATCGATCCTGCAACCTATCAGGCTGCGTACGACAGCGCAAAGGGCGACCTGGCAAAGGCACAGTCCAGCGCTAATCTCGCACAGCTGACCGTTAAACGTTATCAGAAACTGCTGGGTACCAAGTACATCAGCCAGTCTGACTACGATACTGCGGCGGCAACCGCGCAGCAGGCAAACGCTGACGTCGTCGCTGCAAAAGCTGCGGTTGAAACTGCACGTATCAACCTGGCGTACACCAAAGTGACCTCGCCTATCAGCGGCCGCATCGGGAAATCCGCGGTCACCGAAGGTGCGCTGGTTACCAGCGGGCAAACCACCGCCCTCGCCACTGTTCAGCAGCTTGACCCTATCTACGTGGATGTGACCCAGTCCAGCGATGACTTCCTGCGTCTTAAGCAGGAGCTGGCCGACGGCAAACTGAAACAGGAAAACGGCAAAGCCAAAGTCCAACTGATGATGAACAACGGTGTCGCCTACCCACAGGAAGGCTCACTGGAATTCTCTGAAGTGACCGTTGACCAGACCACCGGGTCTATCACCCTGCGCGCTATCTTCCCTAACCCGGACAAAACCCTGCTGCCAGGGATGTTTGTTCGCGCCAAGCTGGAAGAAGGCGTTAACCCAAATGCCATCCTGGTTCCGCAGCAGGGGGTCACTCGTACTCCACGCGGCGATGCCTCCGCGATGGTCGTAGGGAAGGATGACAAAGTTGAAGTTCGCCAGCTGCAAACCAGCCAGGCGATCGGCGACAAATGGCTGGTTACCGATGGGTTACAAACAGGCGATCGCGTGATTGTTACCGGCCTACAGAAAGTAAAACCGGGTGTTCAGGTAAAAGCGCAGGAAGTTGCGGAAGACAATAAAGGCCAACAGCAACCCGCCGCAGGCGCGCAGTCAGAACAACCGAAGTCTTAACTCAAACAGGAGCCGTTAAGACATGTCTAAGTTTTTTATCGATCGCCCCATCTTTGCCTGGGTAATCGCCATCATTATTATGTTGGCGGGTGCGCTTGCGATCATGAAATTGCCTATCGCGCAGTATCCAACGATCGCGCCACCGGCAATTCAGATCTCGGCCAACTACCCGGGTGCAGATGCGAAAACGGTACAGGATTCAGTAACCCAGGTTATCGAACAGAATATGAACGGTATCGATGGCCTGTTATACATGTCCTCTACCAGTGATTCCTCTGGTACCGTTCAAATCACCATTACCTTCGATTCCGGCACCGATGCCGATATCGCACAGGTTCAGGTGCAGAACAAACTTCAGCTGGCCATGCCGCTGCTGCCGCAGGAGGTACAGCAGCAAGGGGTTAGCGTCGAGAAGTCCTCAAGCAGCTTCCTGATGGTGCTCGGTATGATCAGCACCGATGGTTCTATGAACCAGCAGGATATTGCGGACTACGTTGGTGCCACCATTAAAGACCCGGTCAGCCGTACTCACGGCGTAGGTGACGTTCAGCTGTTTGGTGCTCAGTACGCGATGCGTATCTGGATGGATCCGAACAAACTGAACAACTACCAGTTGACGCCGGTGGATGTGATCAACGCTATCAAGGCACAAAACGCCCAGGTAGCCGCAGGCCAGCTCGGTGGGACACCGCCGGTCAAAGGCCAGCAGTTGAACGCCTCCATCATTGCGCAAACCCGTCTGAAATCAGCAGAAGAGTTCAGCAAAATCCTGATGAAAGTGAATCAGGATGGCTCTCGCGTTCTGCTGAAAGACGTGGCAAAAGTTGAGCTGGGCGGCGAAAGCTATGACGTTATCGCTCGCTATAACGGCCAGCCTGCTGCCGGTCTGGGTGTAAAACTGGCTACCGGTGCTAACGCCCTGGATACCGCCGAAGCGGTACGCGCCACGGTAGAAAAACTTCAGCCTTACTTCCCGGCGGGCCTGAAGGTTGTGTATCCGTACGACACCACGCCGTTCGTTAAAATCTCCATTAACGAAGTGGTGAAAACGCTGGTCGAAGCTATCGTGCTGGTGTTCCTGGTAATGTATCTGTTCCTGCAGAACTTCCGGGCAACGCTGATTCCAACCATTGCGGTACCGGTGGTACTGCTGGGCACGTTCGCTATCCTTGCCGCCTTTGGCTACTCGATAAACACCCTGACGATGTTCGGCATGGTGCTGGCGATAGGCCTGTTGGTGGATGACGCCATCGTTGTGGTTGAGAACGTCGAGCGCGTGATGGTAGAAGATGGCCTGCCACCGAAGGAAGCCACGCGCAAATCCATGGGTCAGATTCAGGGCGCGCTGGTCGGTATCGCGATGGTACTGTCTGCGGTATTCGTCCCAATGGCGTTCTTCGGCGGTTCTACCGGTGCCATCTACCGTCAGTTCTCGATTACTATCGTTTCGGCGATGGTGCTGTCAGTACTGGTCGCGATGATCCTGACTCCCGCACTCTGTGCAACCATGCTTAAGCCAATTCCGAAAGGTCATCACGATGACAAGAAAGGGTTCTTCGGCTGGTTCAACAGAATGTTCGACAAGAGCACGCACCACTACACAGACAGCGTCGGTAACATTCTGCGTAGCACAGGTCGTTACCTGCTGCTGTATCTGATGATTGTGGTGGGCATGGCGGTTCTGTTTGTTCGTCTGCCTAGCTCGTTCCTGCCGGATGAGGACCAGGGCGTTCTGTTAGCCATGGCGCAATTGCCAGCGGGGGCAACCCAGGAACGTACGCAGAAAGTGCTGGATGAAGTCACGGATTACTTCCTGACCAAAGAGAAAGCGAACGTTAACTCGGTCTTTACCGTTAACGGCTTCGGCTTCTCTGGTCGTGGTCAGAACACCGGCCTGGCGTTCGTTTCGCTGAAAGACTGGAGTGAACGTTCAGGGGAACAGAACAAGGTTCCGGCTATTGCTGGCCGCGCCATGGGCACCTTCTCGCAGATTAAAGATGCAATGGTGTTTGCCTTTAACCTGCCGGCGATTGTTGAGCTGGGTACCGCAACCGGCTTTGACTTCCAGCTGATTGACCAGGCAAACCTTGGCCACGAGCAGCTCACTCAGGCTCGTAACCAGCTGTTCGGCATGATTGCCCAGCACCCTGACCTGCTGGTTGGCGTGCGTCCGAACGGTCTGGAAGATACACCGCAGTTCAAAATCGATATCGATCAGGAAAAAGCACAGGCGCTGGGGGTATCCATTAGCGATATCAATACCACGCTGGGGGCAGCCTGGGGCGGGAGCTACGTCAATGACTTCATCGACCGCGGCCGCGTGAAGAAAGTGTACGTCATGGCCGAAGCGCCATACCGTATGCTGCCAAGCGATATCGGCAACTGGTACGTGCGTGGCTCTTCCGGCCAGATGGTACCGTTCTCCGCGTTCTCTACCTCACGCTGGGAATACGGTTCGCCGCGTCTGGAACGTTACAATGGCTTGCCGTCCATGGAAATTCTTGGCCAGGCAGCACCGGGTAAAAGTACCGGTGAGGCAATGGACATGATGGAGCAGCTTGCATCGAAACTGCCAACCGGCATTGGCTTTGACTGGACGGGCATGTCCTACCAGGAACGTCTGTCCGGTAACCAGGCCCCTGCCCTGTACGCCATCTCGCTGATTGTGGTGTTCCTGTGTCTGGCGGCGTTGTATGAGAGCTGGTCAATTCCGTTCTCGGTCATGCTGGTTGTTCCGCTTGGCGTATTCGGTGCCCTGCTGGCCGCAACAATGCGCGGCCTCACCAACGACGTTTACTTCCAGGTTGGCCTGCTAACAACCATTGGCCTGTCGGCGAAGAACGCGATACTTATCGTTGAATTCGCCAAAGATCTGATGGAGAAAGAAGGCAAAGGCCTGATTGAAGCAACGCTGGAAGCCGTGCGTATGCGTCTGCGTCCGATTCTGATGACTTCTCTGGCATTTATCCTCGGGGTAATGCCGCTGGTTATCAGTACCGGTGCGGGCAGTGGCGCGCAAAACGCCGTAGGTACCGGTGTAATGGGCGGCATGGTGACCGCGACCGTGCTGGCTATCTTCTTCGTTCCGGTGTTCTTCGTGGTGGTACGCCGCCGCTTCAGCCGCAAGAGTGAAGATATTGAACATGCGCATGCGGTAGAGCATCACCAGTAAGCCGTTCAATCACATAACAAAAGGCCGCGTAATGCGGCCTTTTTTATTAATACAGAAACCGGTTTCAGCATTGTTATTTTGGATTTCTTATTTCCACATTCACTTCTCTCTCCCGCATTATCTTCAACATAAATGCCACCTCATTTCGGAGAAAATAACGCTTAAATGCTCGTTAATCCATGATTAACGAAACAACAAAAACCGAAGTGTTACATTTATTTGGGAATATTCTTACAAATTAACGCCTGGTTTTTAGCCGGATACAGAATAGTCTTATAGATTGATTAACCAGCTGAAAGTTATAAATATTACCCATTATGGGTTAATGTATCCCTGAGAATTTAAGTTAAAATTCATACGAAAGTTTTAATTCACATTTAGTAACGTATTCTCTTTTTTTAACTTAATTGTAATTTTTCGTTAGAGCCGCATGAAATCCAGGCAATATTGATTTATAGTTACAGCACATGTAATAATCGTGGCAACAGTTCTTCACCTCATCAGGTGTGTCCACCCCAACCCGTTGTGTTTATCATTTGGTTTACCGATAAAAGGGGCAGCACTATGGACGAATACTCACCAAAGCGGCACGACATCGCGCAGCTTAAGTTCCTCTGTGAGAGTCTGTATCACGATTGTCTGACCAATCTTGGTGAGAGCAATCATGGGTGGGTTAATGATCCTACATCGGCCATTAATCTACAGTTGAATGAATTGATTGAGCACATTGCTGCATCGGCGCTTAATTATAAGATTAAGTATCCAGATGAGAGCAAATTGATTGAACAGATTGATGAATACCTGGACGATACTTTCATGTTATTTAGCAATTACGGCATTAACGCACAGGACTTGCAGCGGTGGCGTAAATCAGGGAATCGCTTGTTCAGGTGTTTCATCAGTGAGAGTCGCGCTAACCCAGTAAGCCACTCGTTCTAAAAATATTAAAATACTTAAGGCGAATTTATGACTACCAAGCTCACTAAGACCGATTATTTGATGCGCCTGCGGCGTTGTCAGACAATTGATACGCTGGAACGCGTAATAGAAAAAAATAAATATGAATTATCAGATAATGAACTGGCGGTATTTTATTCAGCAGCCGACCACCGTCTTGCAGAACTGACGATGAATAAACTGTATGATAAAATCCCACCTTCAGTGTGGAAATTTATTCGTTAATAGTTGTCTTATTAAATAATATTTAAAATCACATTTTATCTCCTGTTATTGTCTGGTTTGTCTCAGTCGATGTTGCACAGGTTTGGATTAACAGCCGTTAACCAGCCAGCGAAATACCGCAAGCACTCCTCAACGCTAACCTTGCCGCACCGCACTCTGCGACGTGAGGTTCATCACGCTCAGGGAACGATACCCACTCTTTTCTTTCGAAATTCAGGTAGCCTTGCAGGCCACTGAAGAGGGAACCCGTGATGAGTGAAGAAAAGCGTAAAATGATTGCCGGAGAGCTATACCGGCCTGGAGACGAAACCCTGCAGCGAGAAAGCCACAAAGCGCGTCAGCTGCTGCATCGCTACAACCAAAGCTCGCCGGACGAGCAGGCATACCGCGATGAGATCCTCTCCGAGCTGCTTGGCCAGAGCGAAGGGGCTTACATCGAACCCACTTTCCGCTGCGATTACGGCTACAACATCTACCTGGGTAAAAACTTCTACGCCAATTTCGAATGCGTCATGCTGGACCCTTGCCCTATTCGCATTGGTGACAACTGTATGCTGGCGCCCGGCGTACATATTTATACCGCGACCCATCCCCTGGATGCCGAAACAAGAAATAGCGGCGTCGAACTGGGCAAGCCGGTGACAATTGGCAATAACGTCTGGATTGGTGGACGCGCGGTTATTAATCCGGGCGTCACCATTGGCGATAATGTCGTGGTAGGTTCAGGTTCTGTCGTCACCAAAGACATTCCGGCCAACTGCGTTGTCGCGGGCAATCCAGCCCGTATTATTAAGATGCTTTAAGACGGGCAGACCAGTTAACTGTTATGGTTATTTTTGGCTTATCTGTTACTTTTTTGCCTGGCCTGTGGTTCTTAAAATAGTCTGGTCATGCGTACAACCGATAACAGAGAATTTAGAAGGCACACCATGTCAGAAATTCAGCGCCTGCTTACCAATACCATCGAACATCTGAATGAAACTGAAAAGCGCGATAATCGCCCGCGCTTCAGTATCAGTTTTATCCGCAAGCATCCCGGATTGTTTATCGGCATGTATATCGGCTGGTTTGCCACAATGTGGGTAATGCTGGAATCAGAAACCCTGGCGGGCTCAGTATGGCTGCTGGTCGTGCTGTTCGCGCTGATGAACGCGTTTTTCTTCTTTGACGTCAACCCTCGCTACCGCTACAGCGATATTGACGTGCTCGATCTGCGCGTTTGCTATAACGGCGAGTGGTACAACACCCGCAATGTACCCACGGCGCTAATCGATGAAATTCTCAGTTCTCCTGGCGTGGATGAAGAGCAAAAATCGTTGTTACACAAAATGCTCAGCCGAAAAGGGGAACTGTCGTTTTATGACGTTTTTTCACTCACCCGCCAGCAGCCTGCGGGTGAGCGATAACCACTAGCGACGTTTTTTACGTCCCTGCACCGCTTTAAAGCGCGGATTAGATTTGCAAATCACATACAGCCGCCCCTTACGCTTCACAATCTGGCAGTCGGGGTGGCGCTGTTTTGCACTGCGAAGTGAATTCAATACCTGCATCTCTTAAGACTCCTTCCCGCCAAAGAACTTGCCGAAACGCTGCTGGAAGCGCGCCGGGCCGCCTTCATTGACGAAGACTTTCTGTTTGCCGGTGTAATGAGGATGCGAAGCAGAAGAAACTTCGATCGTCACGTAGGGGTAAGTCACCCCATCCAGCTCAATCTCGCGGTCGGTTTTGATCGTCGAGCCCACTTTAAAATATTCATTTACGCTGGTGTCGTGAAACACCACGGTCCGGTAAAACGGATGGATATCGCGCTGCATAAAAATTATTCCGGTATGTTATAACGTAACAATAAAATAAAAGATGATTGGGTAAATTGCAAGCGGGGTTTAAGCGGGAGAAAGGATCAGAAAGAAACGGGCACCGCCTGGGTGCCCGCTGTGGTTAGAGTTTAAATCCAGCGACGACTCGTTCAAGCTGGGTGGATTGTTCCGCCATCGAATGCGAGGCGGAAGAAACTTCCTGGACCAGCGCGGCGTTCTGCTGCGTGGTGCTATCCAGCTGATTAATCGCCAGATTCACCTGCTCAATGCCCGTGCTCTGCTCGCGGCTGGAAGACATAATTTCGGCCATCAGCGTCGTCACGTTACGTACGCCCTGAGTCAGCTCTTCCATCGTGCTGCCAGCCTGAGTAACCAGCTCAGTCCCCAGATTCACATTGCTCACCGAATTTTCGATCAGCGCTTTAATTTCCCGTGCCGATTGCGCGGAGCGTTGAGCCAGGCTGCGAACTTCAGAGGCCACAACCGCAAAACCGCGGCCCTGTTCACCGGCTCGGGCAGCCTCAACGGCGGCGTTGAGTGCCAGGATATTGGTCTGGAAAGCGATGCTGTCAATCACGCTGATAATATCCACCACTTTGCCTGAAGAAGTCTGAATAGCATTCATCGTGCTGACGACCTGCTTCACCACTTCTCCCCCTTTCACCGCCACGCTGGACGCTTCACGCGCCAGCTCGTTGGCATGGGCGGCGTTGTCGGCATTCTGGCGAACGGTGCTGGTCAGCTCCTCCATCGAGGCCGCCGTTTGCTCAATCGAACTGGCCTGATCTTCGGTGCGGGCGGACAGATCCTGGTTGCCCGTCGCAATCTGATGAGAGGCCGAAGAAATGGCTCGGGCGCTGTCCCCCACCTGTCGCAGCATGGTTTGCAGATAACTAATCACGCCGTTAAAACTGTCGATAATGGCGTTAAATTCCGGGCTGCTGGTTGGCTCCAGGCGCTGCGTCAGGTCGGCCCCACCGGCGGAAAGGCGGCTGATGTTGTGGTTAAGATCGCCCAGGCGGCGCATCATATTGCGAACAAACAGCACCAGGATCCCGAGTAAAACGATCGCCATCGGGATCTGCACCATGCCAAGGCGCAGCAGAATCGCGTCCGTTTGTTTGGTCAACAGCGCGGTTGGCAGGTCAACCGCCAGAATCCACGGGCTGCCTTTTACCGTCTGCAAAATAACGGTGTGCGACGTGCCATCGTTATCGTATTCATTCTCACTGCTCTGGCTGGCATTAAAACCGGGCAACATTCCCTGAACCGCTTTCGCCATTGGCAGCGAGCCGCTCAGCTCAGAAAGATTTTTTAAGCCCGCCGTTTTGCCAATCTGATCCGCGTTACCGACGACTTTACCGTCGGCTTCGATGATCAGCACCTGGCCTTTCACCGCCTCGCTCATCTGTTTGGCCAGTTGGTTAAAGAAGCCCAGCGTGACATCGATAGTCGCCACGCCCCACGGCTGCCCCTCTTTGGTAATCGCCATGGCGCAGTTAGTCCTCGGCTGCGGGCTGGCGTCATCCTGGTAGGCGTTTGCCCAGGCACATTGCCCGGCCGGAGAAGCAAGCCCGGCTTTGTACCATACCTGCTCGTAGTAGTTAGGCGCGGCATCCGAGTTCCAGTAGGTGTTTTCTTCCAGTTTATTGCTGCCGTTGCGGGCAAAGAAAGTGCTGAATTTATTGCGCCCCGCCTCGCGTTTTTCAGGCAGAGGCCAGATGCCGCCGCCAAACACGTTCACATCCTGGTACTGATCCACCAGCGTCGGTAATAACTTATTAATATCATCGCTTTGCATCGCAGCCACGGACTGGGTAATGCTGCGCATCTGCGCCTGCACGCGGTTCATCTGCTCGGTGATATTGACCGCCACGTTATCCACTTCGAAGCGAATCAGCTGGGTTTCATTGCGCTTAAGCTGCGGCGTCACAAAAAAGTGAATCACTAGTGAAGTAACCGCAATTAACAACATGAAAAACAAACATAAAGAGGTAATAAATCGGGATTGTGTAGTTTTTAGCATGATGAAGACACCTGGTGGTAGAAAGCGAAACGCTTAGCAACCTCTTCGGCATAAAACCCACAAACTTAACTGCCGTCATAACTTAACTGCCCGTTAACTATTTCTAAATGTAATTAAGCCTCAGTGAAATCCATAAGTTACCGCTATGCGTTGAAATATTTTGCAATGATTAGACTTTTCTCGTTTCCGCAAATGCTTAGAACCCCACCGGGTCATACCTTAGAAGATAACAATATTGGGCGAGGATTTTTGATTACGGCAAGGTAAGCGCTAACGCTACCCGACCGTATTCAGAAGGACATTGCCATGATGCTGTGCCGCTGTTGTGCCGAACTCAACCCGACCGCCTTTTCTAAGACTTTTTTGACCGGAGTAAACTATGAGCACCAATCCTGGCCTGGCACTGCCGATTCTTGACCTGTCCCAGCTTAACGGCAGCGAAACTGACCGTTCTGCCTTCCTCAGCCAGCTGCGCTACGCCGCACGAGAAATTGGCTTTTTCTACCTGATCAACCACGGCATCAGCCCTGACCTGCAGCAGGCGGTCCAGGACGAAGCCCGCAGCTTCTTTGCCCTCCCCGACGATGAAAAACAGCAGGTGGCGATGATCCACTCGCCGCATTTCCGTGGCTACAACCGCGCCGCTAGCGAACTTACCCGCGGCCAGCCCGACTGGCGCGAACAGTTTGACCTCGGCGCAGAACGCCACGCATTGCCACTGGATGAATACGCTCCGGCGTGGCGTCGCCTGCAGGGGCCAAACCTCTGGCCGACCGCCAGACCTGAACTCAAACCCACGCTTTTACAGTGGCAAAGCGAAATGACCGCCGTGGCGTTAAAACTGCTGCGCACCTTTGCCGAAGCCCTGAGCCTGCCGGCCGATGCCTTTGACGACCTGTACGGCAACCTGCCCAACGAGCACATCAAGCTGATTCGCTATCCGGGGCAGTCTGCCACGCAGAGCAGCCAGGGTGTCGGCGCTCACAAAGACTCCGGCTTCCTGAGTTTCCTGCTGCAGGACGATAAAAAAGGCCTGCAGGTAGAAGTCTCACCGGACAACTGGGTCGATGCCCAGCCGCTGCCGGGCAGCTTTGTGGTCAACATTGGCGAGCTGCTGGAGCTGGCCACCAACGGTTACCTGCGAGCCACCATCCACCGCGTGGTCTCTCCGCCTCAGGATGAAGAACGTCTGTCCATCGCGTTCTTCCTGGGCGCACAGCTCAACGCCGTGGTGCCGGTTTATCAGCTCCCGGAAGCGCTGGCCCGCGAAGCTCAGGGGCCAGAAAGCGACCCGCAAAACCCGCTGCTGCGCGACGTGGGCTGGAACTACCTGAAAGGCCGCCTGCGCTCACATCCCGACGTAGCGGAACGTTATTACCCGGATGTCCTTCGTAACAGCAGTGAACTGATCGCTTAATAACACATTAAAATAAAAGGAAAATAACGATGAAAAAGACCGTTTTTAAATTGGCTGGCGTTGCTCTGTCACTGTCTCTGGCTTTTGCGGCACAGGCCGCAGATGTGCTG
Organism: Cedecea sp. NFIX57; assembly: GCF_900177785.1. Classification (NCBI taxonomy): domain Bacteria; kingdom Pseudomonadati; phylum Pseudomonadota; class Gammaproteobacteria; order Enterobacterales; family Enterobacteriaceae; genus Cedecea; species Cedecea sp. NFIX57. Next base: position 53,240 of record NZ_FXAS01000023.1, read on the forward strand.
CGCGTCGCGGCAGACCCGGTTCCGCATGCGGAAATCCTCGCCTTTGTGCAGAAACTCGATCCTAACCTCAAGCTGAAGGTCGTCGAACTGAGCAACGGCGTTAACGCCAACGAACTGCTGGCGAACGGCGACGTCGACGCCAACTACTTCCAGCATGTGCCTTATCTGCGTGACCAGGAGAAAGCGCTCGGCAAGAAATTTGTTGTTGCCGCCACGGTACATATCGAACCGCTGGGCATCTACTCGCACAAATACAACGACCTGAAATCCGTTCCGGAAGGCGCAACCATCGCGGTGCCGAACAACGTCACCAACCTCAGCCGCGCCCTTTACCTGCTCCAGGACAAAGGCCTGATTACCCTCAAACCAGAATTTAAAGACGCCGCCACCAACCAGGCAACGCCCAAAGACATCGCCAGCAACCCGAAGAAGCTGAAGATCCTGGAAGTTGAATCCCCGCAGATCCCCCGCTCGCTGGATGACGTAGGCCTGGGCGTGATCAACGGCAACTATGCGCTCGAAGCTGGACTCAGCCCGGCCAAAGACTCCCTTGGCCTGGAAAGCGCGACCCATAACCCCTACGCCAATATTCTGGTCACCAACCCGAATCTGGAAAACGACCCGCGCATCAAACAGCTGGCGAAAGACCTCGAATCCCCTCAGGTGGCCGAGTTCATTCGCAAGCAGTACAACGGCTCAGTGATCCCGGTAGAGACTAAGTCATGATCGCCCTTGAGCGGCTGAGCAAAGTGTACGCCGGAGAAGGCCGACCGGCGCTGGATGACATTAACCTTGCGATCCCGGATGGTGCCATTTACGGCATTCTGGGCCGCAGCGGTGCCGGGAAAAGTACGCTTATTCGCTGTCTCAACCTGCTGGAGCGGCCTACCTCGGGCCGCATTATCATGAATGACCGGGACATCACCACGTTTAATCAACGCGAGCTTCGCCAGCACCGCCAGCGCACCGGCATGGTGTTCCAGCATTTCAACCTGATTCACGCCCGCAGCGTGGAAGACAACGTTGCCGTGCCGCTGGAAATCTCCGGCACGCCGCGTGAGGCTCGCCAAAAGCGCGTTGCCGAATTGCTCAACCTTGTGGGTCTGAGCGACAAAGCCAAAGCCTTTCCGTCCCAGCTTTCCGGCGGGCAAAAACAGCGCGTAGGCATCGCACGGGCGCTGGCCGCCCACCCGGAAATCCTGCTCTGCGATGAGGCCACCAGCGCGCTGGATCCTGACACGACCGCCTCAATCCTGGCCCTGCTGGCGGACATTAACCGCCAGCTTGGGCTGACGATCGTGCTGATCACCCATCAACTGGAAGTCGTCAAAGCCATTTGCGATCACGCGGCGCTGCTGGAGCACGGCAGGTTAATCGAAAGCGGCCCGCTGTCTGAACGATTAGTGGACCCGTTCTCCAAATTACGCACTTCGCTGCTGCACGATGCAGAAGCCGAACGTGAGTTCTTACGTCGTCACGGCGTGGAAGGGAGAGTTTTATGCGAAGTAGCATGAGTTGGGAAGATCTGTGGCCGCTGCTGCTGGACGGCACCCTCGATACGCTTTACATGGTGGGCCTGGCCGGGCTGTTTACCGTACTGATTGGATTGCCGCTCGGCGTCCTGCTGTTCCTGACTCGCCGGGATGCGGTATTGCCCGCGCCCCGCCTGAATCAGGTACTCGGCAGCATCATTAACGTGGGGCGCTCGTTACCATTTATTGTCCTGCTAATCGCCCTTATTCCGCTGACCCGCATTATCGTCGGTACCACGCTCGGCAGCACCGCCGCGGTGGTGCCCATCACCATCGGCGCCTTCCCCTTCTTCGCCCGCGTGGTCGAAAGCGCGCTGGATGAGGTAGACAAAGGCCGGATTGAAGCCATTCTGTCGATGGGCGGCAACGCCTGGCATGTGGTGAGTAAAGTGCTGCTGCCCGAAGCGCTCCCTGCCATCCTGGCGGGCATCACGCTGACGATAGTCATGCTGATCGGCTTCTCTTCAATGGCCGGTGTTATCGGCGGCGGTGGTCTGGGCGACCTGGCCATTCGTTACGGCTACCAGCGCTTTAACAACCAGGTCATGGTCGGAACCGTCATCATCCTGATTGTAATGGTGCATTTGGTGCAAAGCTTCGGTGACCATTTAGTTCGCCGCCTGGCCCACCGCCGTTAACAGGCATTCAGAACACAATCGGGGCGCGTATTGCAGCCCCGTTTGCGTTTAAGCATTACGCTTTCTCACGCACCAGCACGGTGGTCAGCAGGAAAGAAAGTCCCAGCGCCAGCGCCACGCCCAGCAGGGCAAAGATAAAGTACGGGCCAATATAAGCGGGCAGACTAAAAATGCTCGACAGAATATAGCCGTACAGCCGCACGCCGAAGAATGCGATGAAGGCCGAAGCGACCGAACTGGCAATCGTGGCGGCAATAAACGCTTTCTTGTAGCGGGTTAACACGCCAAACAGCGCCGGTTCGGTAATCCCCAGCAGCGCGGAGATCCCGGCAGAAAGCACGACCGAGCGATCCGCCCTGGACTTGCTCTGCCGCCAGATGGCAAACGTCGCTCCGGCGATAGCCATGTTGGCCATAAACATCATCGGCATCAGCATGTCATAGCCGCGATCGGTAAAGTTCTGCAGCGCGATTGGCGTCATGGCGTGGTGCATCCCGGTCAAAATGGCTATCGGGCGGATCGCGCCTACCACCAGTCCGGCAAAGCTCGCGGAAATCCCGAACAGCCCTTCAATAAACCAGGCCAGCCCTTTCCCCAGATAAATCCCCAACGGGCCAATCACCACCAGCGCCACCAGCGCGGAGATGAATAACGTCAGCGTCGGGGTGAACACCGTTTTCAGCACGTCAGGCATGATGCTGTCCACCCAGCGGTGGATATAGCTCAGCGCCAGCACCGAGAAAATAACCGGGATCACGCTGGAGGCGTAGTTAAACACCGAAACCGGGATCGCATTCAGAAAATAGAAAGCATCCACCGCACCAGCCTGATGCGCAGCCAGCGCTTTCGCCGCTTCAATCAGCGACGGATACATGAAGCAGGCCGCCACCGCCGCCGCGAGGTATTCGTTAGTTTTGAATATTCTGGCTGCCGAGATCGCGAGGAAAAACGGCAGGAAATAAAACACGCCGCTGGCGATGAGATCGATAACGATCACCGTATCGCTTTTGGCCGAGATAAGCTTGAGCGCCACCAGCCCGGCCAGCAGGCCTTTGATCATCCCTGCCCCTGCAATCGCCGGTACAATCGGGCCAAAAACGCCGGAAACCGTGTCCATAAACAGCGACACCAGGCTCTTACGCTCTTTTTTGCCAGCAGAGGCGGCAGGTGCCTCTTTTGCGCCGCCAAGCAGCGCGGTCAGTTGCTCGTACCAGCTGTTCACCTGCGGGCCGATGATTATCTGAAACTGATCGCTTTGCGTCTGCGCGCCCAGCACGCCGGGCAGCTTTTTGATCTCCGGCTGGTTCACTTTATTATCATCAATTAAATCGAAACGCAGACGCGTCATGCAGTGCCAGACTTTATTAATATTATCCGTCCCGCCGACCAGACGAATAATAGAAGCAATGACGTCACGACTCCCCATGAATAACTCCCCGGTGTTGGTTTATTGTTATGTGTTGCTGCCGCCGATGGTAGAGAATCAAAAAATTAAAAACAAACCAATGAAACATGACAAGCGTCACAGATAGCCAAAACAAAAGAACAATAACAACAATTGGTACGGTTTTATCGCCTTTAGAAGTGAAATAACTGACCAATAAAAAAGAGTCAAAAAAAGCGTTTACCGCCGGGGAAAAATAGGGTGATAGTAATAGCAGAACTTAATTCACTGCGTTTATATCAGCCTGACGGTGGAGCTTTCTCGTGCTACCCACAATTATTGAAAATATTGAATGTTTTATTACTAAACCGGACCGACATAACCTGGTCACCGTGCGCGTCACCACCAACAAAGGCGTGACCGGCCTCGGCTGCGCCACTTTCCAGCAGCGGCCGCTGGCGGTAAAATCCCTGGTCGACGAATATCTCAAACCACTGTTAATGGGCCGCGACGCCAACCACATCGAAGACCTGTGGCAGATGATGACCGTCAACGCCTACTGGCGAAACGGCCCGGTCATGAACAACGCCATCGCCGGCGTGGATATGGCGCTGTGGGACATTAAAGGCCAACTGGCGAATATGCCGCTTTACCAGCTTTTAGGCGGCAAATCGAAGGATGCCATTGCGGTTTACAGCCACGCCGCCAGCGAAACGCTCGAAGGGCTCTATCAGGAAGTGGATAAGCTGCTGGCGCAAGGGTACCGTTACATCCGCTGCCAGTTGGGGTTCTACGGCGGCACTCCCCAGAGTATGCATCAGACCAAAGATCCCACGCCCGGCGCGTACTACGACCAGGACGAGTACATGGCAAACACGGTGGAAATGTTCCGCGCGTTGCGTGAGAAATACGGCCACCGCTTCCATATCCTGCACGACGTTCATGAACGGTTATTCCCCCAGCAGGCCATTCAACTGGCGAAAGCACTGGAGCCTTACCAGCCGTGGTTTATCGAGGACATTCTGCCGCCGCAGCAAAGCGCATGGCTGGAGCAGGTGCGCCAACACTCTTCCGTGCCGCTGGCGATGGGCGAACTGTTCAACAACCCGGCGGAATGGCATGACCTGATTGTGAACCGCCGTATCGATTTCATTCGCTGTCACGTATCGCAAATCGGCGGGATCACCCCGGCGTTAAAACTGGCGGTGCTCTGCCAGGCCTTTGGCGTGCGCCTCGCCTGGCACGGGCCACCGGACATGACGCCGATTGCGGTGGCGGTGAATACTCACCTGAACATTCACCTACATAACGCGGCGATTCAGGAGTTTATTCCCGTCAAAGAAAACACCGCCGCCGTGTTCCCAGGTGCTCCATCGGCAGAAAAAGGCTATATGTATCCGCTGGAAAAACCGGGCATTGGCGTGGGCTTTGACCAACAGCAGGCGGAACGCTTCCCGGTGGAGTATCGGCCGCACGAATGGACACAAAGCCGCCTGCCCAACGGCGCGATCCACACGCCTTAAGACGTTTTACGCCGTGCCAGATTAGCGTGATTAAAGGGGATGACGTAGGTGCAGGAATAATTGATATCGACGATATCGCTGATTTCAAACACCCGTCCTCCTTCCAGAATGCCGCGGTTACTGATTTGCATCGCGGGCAGGCCCTTTTTGCATTCGAGCAACTGGGCCTGTTCTTTATTGACCACCACGGCCTGATAGCGGGTCAGCAAATGCGAAATATGAAATCCCTTGCTCAGGACATACTGCTGCAAAGAGCTTTCAATCACCTTCTGGTTGAGATCGGGGAAATCTTTAGCCGGCATGCGCGACGTTTCAATTTGTACTTTTTGGTTATCTACCAGCCGCAGGCGGCAAAACTGCCAGATAAACTCCTCGGCACCGAGGCCAAAAACCTGCTGCTCGTCGCGGTCGGGCAGCTTTTTATGCAGGCTGACCAGCCGAAATGTAATGCGGTCGAAAGATTTTTCGGTAATCGAGTTATACACCAGCGGGCTGTTGCGGGCCTGCTCATTAATCCAGATGCCGGACCCTTGAATAATGGAGACCACGCCAATGCTGACCAGTTTTTCCAGCGCCTGGCGAATCGTGAAGCGCGAAACGCCATATTCTTCAGCCAGCTGCCGCTCCGGGGGCAGTTTGCGCGGGCCAGGCTCGCTGTGCTGATAAATTTTGCTCAGTAAATCCTGGGTCACAAAGTCTTTTTTTTTCATCGCGGGCTCCTAACCTTTGCGCTGAAACATAACATTCCTGCGCCCGGTGAACTATGCTGGCAGGTAAATTCCCCCAAACGTTGCCCCCTTACGCCGGAACCCATTTATGACAAGCAAAAAAATGGTCAGTCTCGTCAATGGCGTGCTGATTGTGGCCGTGCTGCTGCCGGTCTTGCTTAGCATCTATCTGGCGCATAACAAAGCTGAGAAAACCTTCCACAGCGAGCTGGAAAATTACGCAGACCGCGCGCTGCTGCGCAGCGACAGAGTGATCAACCAGGCCACCGCGGCGCTCACGCAGATCAACAGCTTCAGCGGCCAGTATTGCTCCCGCAGCCACCTGGATGCGATGCGCCGCGTCGCTTTCAATTATCGTTACATCCAGGAAGTGGTCTATATCGTCAACAACCGTACCGTTTGCTCATCGCTTGAAGCAACCCACGACGGCGCGAAGCTGGGCCCGCCCGACACCAGCGGCACCAAAGGCTTCTTCGCCTGGTACACCGACGTCACCGACCTGGGCTTCGAGCGCCCGATGATGTACATCGGTCAATTGCAGCATGTGGTGGTGATTGATCCGATTGCCTTTATTGATGTAATCCCGTTTGGCCATAATCCGGTTGACGTGGCGATGGTCGGCATGGAGCACTACCGGCTCATCGCCAGCAACGCCCCGTTGCCTAATCGCAGCTGGGAGAGTGAAATTGGTAAAGGCACGGAGGCGTATTCAGACGGGCAAAACGACTACGTGATCCGCCGCTCGTCAGAGCTCGGGCTGGCGATGATAGCCTGGGCGCCCAGCGCCCCGCTGCAAACGGCCTGGTATAAGCAAATGCTCCTCTGGCTGCCGATAGGCATTCTCTTTAGCCTGAGCGCCGGCTGGTTTATCACCCGCCTGCTGCGCCGCCTTGAATCTCCCCAGGCGCGCATTCAGGATGCGATTCGCGATCGGGAATTTACCCTCGAATATCAGCCGATTGTTGATTTAAAAACTGGCGAAGGCGTAGGGGCCGAAGCGTTAATCCGCTGGCGTTTGCCGGACGGGAGTTTTATCAGCCCGGACGTTTTTATCCCCATCGCCGAACAAGCCGGGCTTATCTCCCAGATAACCGAACTGGTGGTGAAAAAAACCTTCGCAGACCTCGGCGACTGGCTGCACGCCCACCCTCACTATCACGTTTCGATCAACCTCGCCCCTGCCGATGTGCTAAACGACAAGATTTTGCAGGTTATTAAGCCCCTGCTGTTGAAGTACCAAATCAAAGCGGAGCAGATAGCGCTGGAGATCACCGAACGCGGCTTCGCTAACCCGAAAGTCAGCGCCCCAATTGTGGCGAAATACCGCGAAGCGGGCCACCCAATCTACCTGGATGACTTTGGCACAGGCTACTCCAGCCTCAGCTACCTGCAGGATCTCGACGTCGATATCCTGAAAATAGACAAATCGTTCGTTGACGCGCTGGAGTACAAAAACGTCACGCCGTACATCATTGAAATGGCGAAAACGCTGCATCTGGCGACGCTGGCCGAAGGGATTGAAACGGCGGCGCAGGCGGCGTGGCTGCGGGAACACGGCGTCGCCTGGGGGCAGGGCTGGCTTTACAGCAAAGCCCTGCCAAAACAGGCTTTTATCGACTGGATTGCCCGCAACCGCATTGTGAACTGATCACTTCCGCAACAGCTGCTGGAGGCGCTGCTGCTGGCGTTTCTCCAGCCAGCCCTTCAGCAGGAACAGGCGCAGGCCACCCATCACCAGCAGCGCGCCCCAAATCAGCGTTGCCCACTGGAACCAGTAATGGCCCGGCGAAGTTAGCCAGTTAATAACGGCCAGACCGGTGCACACAATCGCCCACACCAATACCGAACGGTAGAAGCGATATTCGCGCGCCACCCGCCGTTTAGCTTCGAGAATGCGGGTATTCAGCGCATCCTCTGGTTCACCGTCTGGCTCATTGTCATCGTACAAATCCGTCACATTGAGATCGAACGCCGCCGCGATCGCGCTCATGGTTTCCAGGCTCGCCTGGCCGCCATTTTCAATACGCTGAATAGTTCTGACGCTCAGGGAAGAGAGTTCGGCCAGCTGCTCCTGGGACCAGGCGCGGGACAAACGCAACGCTTTAATGTTGTTACTCATGGCTGGAGATCCTCAAATGATTTAACCCGCCCTGACTATGGCTCAGCCCGCGCCACTTCAACACGACAGCGACATGACATCAACCCGACAGCAACCTGACAGCCCTAATGCGCCGCTTTTCGCCGGGCAAAAGCAAAGCAGATGATCGGCAGAGGCAAAGTGAACAGCAGCAGCAGCCATACCAAAGTATAAACCGCATCCACGCCGTCGTTTTGCAGATTGGTATACAGCTTGACGGGGATCCCCTGAGGAAAATAAGCGAAAATCATCACAATGCCAAATTCGCCGATGGCCCGAACCCAGGCCACGGCAAGCGCCGACGCAAGCCCCGGGGCGGACATCGGCAAACCAAGGCGCAGGAAGCGCTGCCAGGGCGAGGCCCCGAGCGTGCGCCCGGCTTCAAGGATCTCTTTCGGCACCGCGGCAAATGCGGAACGGGCGGCGGTAATAAAGTAAGGCAGCGCGCCGTAAACCTGAGCCAGCACAAACGCCCCGGGGTTATTCACCAGCGTTAGCCCGAAGCGGGACAGCCACTCCCCCGCCAGGCTATACGGCCCCCAGGCGGAAATCAGCAAAATCCCCATCGCCAGCGGCGGCGTAAGCAGGGGAAGCAACACCAGTATCTCAACCAGCAGCCGACGCCTTCCTTTGGCCCAGGCCAGCCACCAGGCCACCGGCAACCCCAGCGCGACAACAATCATCAGCGCCAGGCCGCCCAGCCCAAGGGAAACGGCAATCGCGCCACCGTCTCCCCAGGCCAAATGAAACCCGTGCCACGGCGTGACGCCCAGCAAAGTCGCAAACGGAATCGCCAGCAGGAGCAGTGCCGGGAGCGAGAGCCACAGCGCCGGGCTACGCATCATTGAGCGTAGATCGCCTTGCCTTTAGGTGCCGCATAACCATTCGCTTTGAACAGCTTCTGGCCTTCGGGGCTGCGCATAAAGTCGATAAACTTCTGCCCCTGCTGCACGCCGTTAGGGGCGTTTTTCAGCACGGCAGCGTAATAGACCAGCGGCTGGGTGTGCAGCACCTGATCTTTCCCGGCGCTGTCCTTGATGGTGAAGCTCACGGTGTCGTACCACTGTTTGGCTTCATCAGGGTTGCTGAGGTTGATCTCATCCGGCAGCGCGATGTACGGCAGTTTGGCGGAAATCACTTCGCTTTCATACCCGGCGGCGGCGTCAACCTGCCCGCTCTCGAGCCGCGTCAACAGGCCCCCTTCCAGGCTAACCTGGGCTGGGTTTTGTACTTCCCCCATCACCTGCTTCGCCACGCCCGGCTGCTGGTAATATTTTTCCGCCAGCAGCAGCGTAAAGACAATATTCTGCCCTTTAGGATCGTTATACGGATCGGTACGGCCAAACTTCAGCCCCGGCGTCGCCAGCACTTTCAGCCAGCTGGCATCTTTCCCGCTCGCGGCGGCAAACTGCGGGGCGTATTTCCCTTTCGGGCTATAAGCGATAACCATGCTGGTGATGGCCACCGGCACGGCATCGTCAATCAGTCCGGCATCTTTCAGAATTTGCATAGAGCCAGGGGTAATAGAGACAAACACATCGGCGGTAATTTTCTTGCTGGCGAGCAGCCGCGCCATTCCGTAAGCACCCTGCCCCTGTCCCTGGTAATCACCGTGGTTTGCTTTGGCAAAGGCCGGGCCGAGGGACTGGTCCATTACCTTGCCCATCGAACCTGCATAGGTGACGCGAATATCGGATGAAGCCAGCGCCTGGGCGCTGAAAAGAAGTGAGCAAAGCGCCAGGGCGCCCGCGCTGCGTGCTGAAGTCAAAGCCATAGCATCCTCGTTATATATAAAAATACACAGCGATTATCCGCGCCGCTTCGCCGCTAAACAACGAGTTTGTATGATGAATTTATCTGCGGTTGAAGTTAAGAGGTACTCCCTCGCGGTGACTTCACCCCCAGCCGCTTCGCCAGCCGGTGAAAGTTGGCCACGTCGACGCCGAGCTGCCGGGCGCTGGCCGCCCAGTTATTGCCATTGCGGGCAAGCGCTTCAATAACCCGGCCGCGCTGAAACTCATCGGTCGCTTCCCGCAGGCTGACAAAAGGGGTTTCTACAGGCGAAGTTTCTGGCTCGTGGGCTACCACATCCCGCTGGCCAGAAAGCTGGAAATGCTGAGGCTGAAGCACAAGCTCGCCCTGCGGATAACCGGCACGAGCCAGTACAATCGCGCGATAAATGGCGTGTTCCAGCTCGCGAATATTCCCCGGCCAGCCATACTGCGCCAGAAGTATCCGAGCCGATTCGCTAAGCACAACCTGTTTCAGGCCCATCTTCACGCGGCTTTGCTCGCAGAAAAAACCGGCCAGCAGCGCAATGTCCTCTCCCCGCTCGCGCAGCGGCGGAACCTGCAGCGGAAAGACGCTCAGGCGGTGAAACAGGTCGGCGCGGAATTCACCGGCCAGCACCTGTTGGCGCAGATCGCGGTTAGTCGCGGCCAGTACCCGCACATCCACACGCTGGCTGCGGTCGTCCCCCACTCGTTGTATATCGCCGTACTGCAGCACGCGCAGCAGCTTGGCCTGCAGCGCCAGCGGTAATTCACCGATTTCATCGAGAAACAGCGTGCCGTTATCCGCCATTTCAAACTTGCCGGTGCGGTGATGAATCGCCCCGGTAAAAGCTCCTTTCACATGGCCGAACAGTTCACTCTCCGCCACGCTTTCCGGCAGCGCGGCACAGTTTAGGTAAACCAGCGGACTTGCCGCCCTGGCCGATCCAGCGTGAATCGCGCGCGCCACCAGCTCTTTCCCCACGCCCGTCTCGCCGGTAATCAGCACGTTCAGATCGGAACTGGCAACAATCTCGATCTCTTTTTTCAGCTGAATGATGCCAGTTGAGCGGCCAATCATCTCCCCGGCTGCTTCACGTGCAATAGCGGGCTGCACCATACCTTCCGGCGTTTGCTTTTCAAGCTGTTCCAGCAGTAAAGCATTGTTCAGCGCCCCGGACGCCAGCACGCCAATCAGCCTGAGTTCTTCATCGCTGAAGCTGTCGAACTGATAAGGATCCATGCCGTCCACGGTCAGCGCGCCGATAAGCGTCTGATCAGCAAACAATGGCAGCCCCAGACAGGCGTGAACCTTGAGTTCTTCATGGTCTGGAATCAGGCCGTCATACGGATCGGGCAGTTCGCTGTCGGCCGGGAAACGTACCACGTCTCCTGCGCGGGCAATGGCCTCCAGCCGCGGATGGGCGTCCACGGCAAAGCGCCGCCCCAGCACGTCGATGGCAAGGCCATCTATCGCCAACGGATAGAAATGTCGCGACTCGTAGCGCAGCAGCGCCGTGGCATCGCCACCTAGCAGCGTCCTCAGGGTTCGGATAACGCGGGTAAAGCGATCGGAATGGCTGATGCCGCTCTGCAGTTCGATTGCAATGGCGGCGAGAGAAGACATCGACAGGCTCATGGGGAGGCTCCGGAAACGCGGGGCGTTCAGCTTACGCCTGAGTAGTCAAAATGACAAACACCAGAGTCATTATGACTAAAAAAAACAATGTCATTATGACAACACCACAACCCCCACAAAACAACAAAACATTAAAAATCAAAGCATTAAAAAACTGGCACGATACTCGCAATAACACACTCATTGAAGCACTTAACGCTATGACATCAATGAGGTTCTCAATGGCTATTCAGGTTAAAAACAACATTCAGTGGGTTGGGCAACGTGACTGGGAAGTGCGTGATTTTCACGGCACGGAATATAAAACGCTGCGCGGCAGCAGCTACAACAGCTACCTCATTCGCGAAGAAAAAACTGTCCTGATCGACACCGTCGACCACAAGTTCAGCCGCGAGTTTGTGCAAAACCTTGAGCGTGAAATCGACCTTAACACGCTCGACTACATCATTATCAACCACGCGGAAGAAGACCATGCGGGGGCGCTGACCGAGCTGATGTCACGCATCCCGCACACACCAATCTACTGCACCGCCAACGGCATCGACTCCATTAATGGCCATCACCATCACCCGGAGTGGAACTTTAAGGTAGTGAAAACCGGCGACAGCCTGGACATCGGCAATGGCAAACAGCTGATCTTCGTTGAAACGCCGATGCTGCACTGGCCGGACAGCATGATGACCTACTTGACCGGCGATGCGGTGCTGTTCAGCAACGACGCCTTCGGCCAGCATTACTGCGATGAACACCTGTTTAACGACGAAGTGGATCAGACTGAGCTGTTCGAACAGTGCCAGCGCTACTACGCCAACATCCTGACGCCGTTCAGCCGCCTGGTAACGCCAAAAATCACCGAAATCCTCGGCTTCAACCTGCCGGTGGAGATGATTGCCACCTCCCACGGCGTGGTCTGGCGCGACAACCCAACGCAAATCGTTGAGCTGTACCTGAAATGGGCGGCCGATTACCAGGAAGACCGCATCACGCTGTTCTACGACACCATGTCGAACAATACCCGCATGATGGCGGACGCCATTGCCCAGGGCATTCACGAAGTTGACCCGCGCGTGGCGGTGAAAATCTTCAACGTGGCCCGCAGCGATAAAAACGAAATTTTGACCAACGTGTTCCGCTCCAAAGGCGTGCTGGTCGGCACCTCCACCATGAACAACGTGATGATGCCGAAAATCGCCGGGCTGGTGGAAGAGATCACCGGGCTGCGCTTTCGCAACAAACGCGCCAGCGCCTTCGGCTCCCACGGCTGGAGCGGCGGCGCGGTCGATCGTCTTTCCACCCGCCTGCAGGACGCGGGGTTTGAAATGTCCCTCAGCCTGAAGGCGAAATGGCGCCCGGACGGCAACGCACTGGAGCTTTGCCGCGAGCATGGCCGCGAAATCGCCCGCCAGTGGGCGCTTTCCCCGCTGCCGGTGGCTCAGGCTGCAATCACCGCCGATTCGATAGCCGAAGAAGCAAAAGCAGAATCCACCGGCGCCGACCTCGGCCCCTGCATGCAGTGCAGCGTTTGCCAGTGGATTTACGATCCGACCCAGGGTGAACCAATGCAGGCCGTTGAGCCAGGCACGCCGTGGAGCGAAGTGCCTGACAGTTTCCTGTGCCCTGAATGTTCGCTGGGCAAAGATGTCTTCGACGAACTGGCAACGGAGGCCAAATGAACAATGGCATTGTGATAGTCGGCTCGGGCTTTGCCGCCCGCCAGTTGGTGAAAAATATTCGCAAACACAGCGCAGAGGTGCCCATCCGGCTGATTGCCGCCGACAGCGCCGACGAGTACAACAAACCGGACCTGAGCCACGTCATCAGTTTAAATCAGGGAGCCGAAGCGATGACCCGCCAGCAGGCTGGCGCGTTTGCGGAGCAGTTCAACCTGACCCTGCACGCCAATAGCTGGGTCAGCAGCCTCGACCCCAAAAACAAACTGGTCAACTGCGGCGAACGACAATGGCACTACGACAAACTGGTGCTGGCGACCGGCTCTTCCGCCCTGTTGCCGCCCGTTGCCGGCAAAGAGCTGATGACGACGCTCAACAGCCAGCAGGAATATCAGGCCTGCGAAGCCCGGCTGCGTGACGCCCGGCGGGTGATGATCCTCGGCGGAGGGCTGATCGGCAGCGAGCTGGCGATGGACTTCTGCCGCGCGGGCAAAGAAGTTGTGCTGGTGGATAACGCCAGCCACCTGATGGCATCGCTGCTTCCGGCAGAGGTTAGCGGCCGCCTGCAGTCCCGCCTGAACGAGATGGGCGTCGAGCTGCTGTTCAACCAGCGTCTGGAAGCGGTGAGCCAGATGGAGTCAGGGCTGTGCGCCACGCTCAACAACGGACGTAAGCTGCAAGTCGATGCGGTAGTCTCTGCCATCGGCCTGCGCCCGAACGTTGGGCTGGCGCAGCATGCAGGGCTTGAGGTTAACCGGGGCATCAAGGTGAACAGCCAGTTGCAAACGTCTGACCCGGATATTTATGCCCTCGGCGACTGCGCAGAAATAGACGGTAAAGTGCTGCCGTTCCTGCAGCCGATTCAGCTCAGCGCCATGACGCTGGCAAAAAACCTGCTCGGTGCGAGTGACACGCTTTCCCTTCCGGCGATGCTGGTCAAGGTGAAAACGCCGGAGATGCCGCTGCACCTGGCCGGAGAAACCCAGCGCCGCGACCTGATCTGGCAGATTACGGCCAGTCCGCAAGGGCTGATTGCCAAAGGGATGGACGCCGAGCAGCAGCTAAGGGCGTTTATCGTCAGCGAGGATCATATGAAGCAGGCGTTTAGTTTAGTGCGGGAGCTGCAGTTAGGCTGAAGGAAAATGAGCGCAGGGAGCCATTTTTCCCCTCACCCCGGCCCTCTCCCCAGGGGGGCTAGGGAGAAAAAATGACATGCAATCCTGTTTTTCCCCTCTTCCCTGTGGGGCGGGGAGAAAACAACAGAGCTGAACAGTCGGTAATCTATCCCCTCTCCCCTATGGGGAGAGGGTTAGGGTGAGGGGCAAACCTTACAACGCCTCAACCTTCTCAAGCGCCGCCAGCAAACTCTCCGGCGACAGCGCCACCGGCAGCGCATGAATCGACTCCCCGGCCTGTAAAGTACGAGCAATCACTTTATCCAGGTCGGCACGATGATGGATATCCACATCCAGTTGCGACAGTTTGGTTGGCAGGTTGAAACGCTTATAGGCCTGCGTCAGCTGCGCCAGAACATCGTCCTGCCCTAGCAGTGCGCTCTGCACCAGAATCCCGTAGGCCACTTTCGTGCCGTGGAGGAAGCGGTCGGTTTGCGCCAGCGTCGTCAGGCCGTTATGCACGGCATGCGCGGCGGCAACGCGAGTGTAACGTTCGCCCAGGCCGCCCACCATCCCGCCCCCGGCAATAATCGCCTCGACCACATCCAGAAACGCCTGGCTTAACTTGCCCTGCCGCTGATCTTCCAGCGCCTGCTCGCTGCTCTCCAGCAAAACATCGCGGATTGCCAGCGCCGCCCCAATGCCGAGGCGCACGGTCAGCGGCAGATTTTCCGGCTGCGGGCTAAGTACCACCGCTTCGTACCACTTCGCCAGCGTGTCGCCGATCCCGGCCAGCAGATATTCCTGCGGCGCACGCAGGATAATTTCCGGCTCCACCAGCACCAGGTGATTTGCATCGTTGAAAATCTCGAAGCGCAACGCCTGCCCGGCGTCGTTGTACCACACGGACAGCGGCGTCCAGGCTGCGCAAGTTGCCGCGATGGTCGGGATCGCCACCACTGGCGCATTCAGCCGACGCGCGACCACTTTGACCGTATCCAGCAGCGCCCCGCCGCCGATACCGATCACTACCTGTCGTTCACCCGACTCCGCTACCAGCCTCTGCACGTCGGTTTCGCTGCAGTGCCCGCCAAACTGAATATGCTTCGCACCGGGCAACCCAAAAGCCTCCGGCAGGAAGGGCCGGGCCGCCTCAAACGCGCGCTCACCGTAGATCCAGACCGCGTTATTCAGCTGATCTTCGCTGTAAAACTCAGTCAGGCGGGCAAGGCTGCCGGGGTGTGAATAGTAATTCGCGGGGCCGGTAACCACGCGGATAGCGGTGCTGGTCATGATGCATTTCCTTTTCTTCGCTGGCGGGATATATTCTATGCCGATGATATGTCCAGACATCTGGACGGCTAATATCATTTTGCTTTATCTTATGTCTTTTCGTTCATTGCCCGCAACCCAGAAGGCCGTTAAAAATTCGACAGATCAATTCATTAAACCCGGAAGCCACCGCCGCTATGACCACGCTTAACCGCCTTGAGATGCGAGAAATCTCTATCGCCTTCGCGGGCTTTAACGCGCTGAGCCAGGTGAATTTCCGGCTGGATGGCGGCTCGGTACATGCTTTAACAGGCGCAAACGGCGCGGGTAAATCCACGCTGATGGCGGTGCTTTCCGGCGCGCACGATCATTACCAGGGCGAAGTGCTGATCGACGGTGAAACTGTGACGATCCGTAGCCCGCGTGACGCCAAACTGCTGGGGATCCATCTGGTGCAGCAGGAAGTGGACGTTGCCCTGGTGCCGGGCCTCAGCGTGGCGGAAAACATCATGCTCGATAAGCTGGCCGAAACGGGGCATGTCTACCGCTGGTCGAAAATTTACCGGCAGGCTCGCGAAGCGCTGGCGCAGCTCGACGTGGAGATCGACGTCAAAAAACGCATTGAGCAATGCACCCTGGCGGAAAAACAGCAAATCCTGCTGGCGCGGGCGCTCTCACATCATTGCCGTTTTCTGATCCTCGACGAACCCACCGCCCCGCTGGACAGCCAGGAAAGTGAACATCTTTTCCGCGTCGTGCAGCGGCTACAAAGTAGCGGCATTGGCGTGGTGTTTATCTCTCACCGCATCCACGAGCTGAAAGCCATTTGCGACCAGATGACGGTGCTGCGCGACGGCAAGCTGGTGGACAGCGGCCCGATGGGGCATCTCAGCGGCGAAGAGATTGTCGAAAAAATGCTGGGCCACCAGTTGGACGATATTTACCCCCCTCACCGCCCGCCGGTTGAGGGCGACACGCTGCTGGCGGTGGAAGGTCTGCATGACGATGCGCTGCTGCGCGACATCTCGTTGCGCCTGCGCAAAGGCGAAATTCTGGGCATTGCGGGCCTCGCCGGGGCGGGAAAAACCGAGCTTTGCAAAGCGCTGTTCGGCGCCACCCGCAGCACGCTTGAGCGCGGCGAACTGAAAGGCAAGGCCTGGCGCCCGACCGACCCGGCGGACTCCGTCACACGCGGCGTTGTGCTGGTGCCGGAAGAGCGCCGCAAAGAAGGCATTTTTATCGACGAGTCGGTCACCATGAACCTCGCCGTCAGCGCAGACAGCCAGTTTACCCACTGGGGGCTGTTCGACTACCGCAAAGCCAGGCGCTGGGCGGAGGAGACCATCCAGCAGTTGGGCATTCGCACCAGCGGCCCGGCGCAAACGCTGCGCCGCCTGTCCGGCGGCAATCAGCAAAAAGTGGCCATCGGCAAATGGCTGCGCAACGAAGCCGACGTGCTGATTTTTGACGAGCCGACCAAAGGCGTGGACATCAAAGCCAAAACCGACCTCTTCGTGCTGATTGACCAACTGGCTCGCCGTGGCAAAGGGGTGATTTACGCCTCGGGCGAATTTGCAGAGCTGGTCGGGCTGTGCGACCGCATTTGCGTGCTGTGGGACGGGCGCATTGTCGCTGAACTGGACGGCCACCAGGCCACTGAAGAAACCTTATTACTCTACTCCACCGGAGGAACCCCCGCGTGAGCAAAGCATTATCCCTTAAGGCCAGCGCGTCCGGCCGCCAGCAGTTTTTTGACTTTCTCTACAAATGGGGGATGTTGCTCACCGTGGTGGCCCTGGTGGCACTGTTCGGCATCGCGTCCGACAGCTTCCTTGAGCCGAACAACATCATCAATATTCTGCGATCCATCGCCATCGTGACGGTAATTGCCATCGGCGTGTCTATCTCTCTCACCGTGGGCGGATTTGATTTGTCCGTCGGCTCGACCGCCTCGCTGGCAAACGCGCTGGTGATTTCGCTGTTCGTCTGGCACGGCTTCGGCACCACCGAATCGATTCTTATCACCCTGGTGCTGTGCACGCTGGTCGGGCTGTTCAATGCCTTTCTGATCGTGGTGCTCAAAATTCCCGACATGCTCGCTACGCTGGCCAGCCTGTTTGTAATTCAGGGCGTGGCTATGACCTACAGCTATGGCGGCTCGATCACCGAAAACATGGTGCTGCCGAGCGGCGACATGGCCGAAGGGACGATTCCGGCCGCCTTTGGCCTGCTCGGGCAGGTGCCGACCATCGTTATTATCATGCTGGTGGTCACGCTGGTTGCCCAGCTCGCGCTCTCTCTGACCAAACATGGCCGCCGGATGTACGCCATCGGCGGTAACCCGGAGGCGGCTCGCCTGTCCGGCATTCGCACTACCCGTTACCGCGTGGCGGCCTACGTGCTGGCCTCGCTGCTGGCAGGTTTGGGCGGCATCCTACTGGCCTCACGCATCGGATCTTCACAGGTTAACGCCGGCGGCGGCTACCTGATGGATGCCGTGGCTGCCGCCTGGATTGGTTTCTCTCTGGCAGGGTCCGGTAAACCTAACGCGCTCGGCACGCTGGTAGGCGCGGTCATTCTGGGCGTGCTGCAAAACGGGCTGGTGATGCTCTCCGTACCCTATTACGCGATGGACATTATTAAAGGCCTGGTGCTGGCCGCCGCGCTGGCGATTACTTACATACAACGACGCTAAAACAACAACTTCACACAGGGTAACGACCATGAAAAAACTGACTACTTCACTGCTGGCGCTTAGCCTGCTTGCCGCTCTGCCGGGCCACGCCGCCACACCATCACCGGTGCCGGAAAAAATCGCCGCCCACGACGGCCCAATCCGCATCGCCGTGATCCGCAACCTGGGCTCCGACGACAACACCACGCAGTTTGTCGCCGGTGCGGTACAGCAGGCCAAAAAGCTGGGCTTTAAGGTCAGCACATTCCTGAGCAACGGCGACGACGCCCGCTTCCAGGACTTTGTGAACCAGGCGATCAGCCAGAAGTATGACGGGATTATTCTTTCTCAGGGGCGCGATCCTTACTCCACCGAACTGGTGAAAAAAGCCGTGGCCGCAGGCATTGCGGTGTCGGTGTTTGATACCGCCGTAAACGGCACCATTCCCGGCGTGACCGTCACCCAGCAGGACGACGCCTCGCTGACCAGCCTCTCCTTCGGCCAACTGGTCAAAGACTTCAACGGCAAAGCCAACATTATCAAGCTGTGGGTGGCCGGTTTCCCACCGATGGAACGCCGCCAGGCCGCCTATCAGGAACTGCTGAAGGCCAATCCGGGGATTAAAGAGCTGGAGTCCATCGGCGCGGTTTCTTCCGACGTGCAGGGCGACACCGCCAACAAAGTGGGCGCGGTGCTGGCGAAGTACCCGAAAGGCAAAATCGACGCCATCTGGGGCACCTGGGACGCCTTCAGCCAGGGCGCCTATAAAGCGCTACAGGAAAACGGCCGTACCGAAATTAAGCTCTACAGCATCGACGTTTCCAACCAGGACATTCAACTGATGCGCGAAGCCAACAGCCCGTGGAAAGTCAGCGTGGCGGTCGATCCGAAGCTGATCGGTGCCACAAACGTGCGCCTGGTGGCCTACAAGATCGCCGGGGAACAAACGCCTGCGACCTATGACTTTAAAGCGGCGGCCATTCCTCAGGCGCTGCTGGCCAGCCAGCCTGGCCCGGTCAACGTTGCCTCACTGGGTAAAATCATTCCAGGCTGGGGCCAGACCGACGACTTTATCGCGCCGTGGTTCGCCACGCTCGAAGCGAAAAATAAATAAGGAGCCGCGCAATGGCACTGCCACAACCCGAATACAGCCGCAATATGCGGCTGATCGGCCATAGCGATCAGGGGGGAAAACCGGACGGCGTGCAGTTGATGGTGCACCGGGGCTATGCGTATATCGGCCATATGGTGTCGCAGGGCTTTTCGATTGTTGATGTCCGCGATCCTAAAAATCCGAAAGCGGCGGGCTTCGTGCCCGCGCCGCCGGGTACCTGGAATATTCACCTGCAGGCGCACGACGATCTGCTGCTGGTGATTAACGCCCGGGATCTGTTCGCCGACGTGCGTTTCGCCGATGAGAAGGTTTACTACACCAAATCGGTTGGCGAAACGGTCCGCGACGTGCAGGACAAAGGCTGGAGCGCCGGGTTACGCATTTTCGATATCTCCACGCCGGACAAGCCCAAAGAAATCAGCTTTCTGTCACTGAGTGGTATCGGCATCCACCGCTGCTGGTACGTGGGCGGCCGCTGGGCCTATGTATCCGCACTGATCGATGGGTTTAGCGATTATATCTTCCTGACTATCGACCTCGCCGACCCGCGCAATCCGCAGGTGGCAGGTAACTGGTGGCTGCCGGGCATGAACACCGCCGCAGGCGAGCAGCCTACCTGGCCGGAAGGCAAACGCTATGCGCTACACCACGCGATTATCAGCGGCGACACGGCGTATGCCAGCTGGCGCGACGGCGGCCTGACGCTGCTGGACGTTTCCAACCGTGCACAGCCGCAGCTCATCAGCCACCGCAACTGGAGCCCGCCGTTTGGCGGAGGCACCCATACGGCGCTGCCGCTACCAAATCGCGATCTGTTGGTGGTGCTTGACGAAGCGGTGCTGGACAATCAGGAGGACGGCGAGAAGCTGATTTGGCTGTTCGATATTCGCGACCCGTCAAACCCGGTCAGTATCTCCACCTTCCCACAGCCGGATGAGATTGATTATGTGGCGAAAGGCGCGCACTTCGGCCCGCATAACCTGCACGAGAACCGCCCCGGCAGTTTTATCAGCGATACGCTGATTTTCGCGACGTATCAGAATGCTGGCGTGCGAGCCTACGATATTTCGAACCCGTACCGCCCGGTAGAAACGGGGGCGCTGGTACCTGCCGCCCCGGAAAAAATGATGGATACTCGCCCTGGCCGCCCGCAGGTGATCCAGTCCTGTGATGTATTTGTCGACGCTCAGGGGATTGTGTACAGCACGGATTATAACGGCGGGTTGTCGATTATTGAGTATTTGGGGTAGTTGGCCCCTCACCCCGGCCCTCTCCCCACAGGGGAGAAGGATAAAACATTCTTTATCCCCTTGTATGTTTAAAGTCACTTCAGTTACCCGCCGTCAGGCGGGTACACTGTCAAAGCGTTTGACCTGATGCCACAGCCCGTTTCCCC
>NZ_FXAS01000092.1:0-2781 GCF_900177785.1 Cedecea sp. NFIX57
GCTGAAAATGCCGACCTTTGAATGGGTTCATGTGCTGCTCCGTCAGCAAAAGGTGGCCATAATTTTATCACTTCCACATTTTTGCAACAGTGCCCTACGCAAAGGCCAGGCTTCAGCATTTTATTATGGTGATCCCCTGGGCGAGATGCGTCTGGTCAGCCGAGTTTTTGAAATGTAAGGCCTTTCAGTAAGACAAAAGGCTACCTCATCGCTAATTTTGCAACAGTGCCGTTCTTCCTTGCCACTGTACATGGTTAGGAGATTCAAAAAAGGTCGATTGAATCTCCTAACCATGAACCCTTTGGAAGAGGGAGTAACCATTTCATTAACTCAAAATAGCGAAGTTACACGTCTGGAAGTATGTAATATCCTTAAAATATGAATCTCGTTGTCGTAATAGCGGTACAGCATAATAAAAGGGAAATGCGGTACAATCAGTTTACGATACTGTTCATCAGGATTGTTGCGTGCTTTCACACCAGCAACCGGATTCGTCAACAACAGAGTCGCCAGCTCTTCAAATCTGGCATCAATCCTGTCCGCCAGTAATAATCCAGCCTGTTCAAAGAAATAGAGATAAATTTGCTCTCTGTCTGTCTGAGCCGGAGTGTCCCACAGAATTTTATTCAACTGAGTCACCGGAGAGTTTCAGGCGTAATGCTGCAATGCGCTGGGCACTTTCATCATGACTGATAAAAGTGTTCTGCCTGTTCTCGCTACGTGCAATAGCTTTGTCAATTTCAGACTCCAGCCAGAAGGCGTAGGTGTTTTTCTGATAATCACGCTCTTCTTCAGCCAGTTCTTCGGCTTTCTGTCGCATAAGTTTGGTTAAGTCTGTTTGCTGACGTTTTGCCGCTAGCATGGCGAGTCGTTTGGTTTCTTCATCAATACGAAAGTGGATTGTGTCCATTGACGCTCCTCAATAAATGATGTGTTGCTGTTTGTGTTGTCATCATAGCATGGATAATAAAAACTACCATTGTTTAATGCCGCTACAAGATGAAAGATATCGTGGATCAGTTCGGAGCAACGCCCGCCGAAATCAGGGCGTTATTCAGCCATCAGCTGGAAGCGATCCGCACGACGGAAATCAGGGAAAAAATACTGGCGGTGGGGCTGCCGATCTGACGAATTTCCAGTGAAATTATTGTATTGGGGTACTACGCCGGAACCCCAGATTTTTCCGTTACCCCAGTTTAAGTCCTGCAACCAGTGCATCCAGGTCAATAATTTCATTGTTGCTCTGGAAGGTGTAATGCCCGTTCAATAAAATGTGCTGCCAGGCCACCGGTGATATCCTGGTTAGCGTCTCAATGCCTTTGGAGTTCCCTTCTGCTTCCAGTCGCTCCAGTAATCGTGACAGGATCGCGGAGTTGTAATAAACGATCGCGTTGGAGATCAACCGCCCGCACTGATTACTGATTTCCGTTTCAAGATCATTTTTCCCGGTTAACTCCTTCTTTCCGCCGACTTTGGAGACGGCTGCGCGCAGCTGGTGATAAGATTCAATCCGGTTCTGGGAGCGACGGATATTACGTTCCAGTTGCGGATCACGCAGATACTTCAGCGTGTAAATGCTGCGAACCAGTCGGTCATATTCAAATACAGCCTTTCTTGTCGGGTTAGTTGTTGTGTAAGTACACAGTTTGCGGATCAGCGTTCCCTGCGTCATTTCCTTCAGCCCCAGCGTGGCGACAATACGCTCGAGGTTACTTTTTTCCCGGGGGATAAGGTCCAGGTCAATTTGCCCGACTGGCTGAATCAGACATTTTTTATATGTCGATGGGTCTCTGGTGCAGTACAGCTCATGCAGTTGCCTGTTCAGATCGGTGAAATGAGGTTCAAAACGCAGGCCAAACCAGTGCAGGATCGCAAAGTTGGCTTTGTTGATGCTGTGCATATCACCGGTGATGGCCGTGGGTTTCACCTCTGAGGTGTTGCGATACCAGATATCAAAGACATGGTGGCCTTCATAGTCATTTGTGCCAATCAGATAGCCATAGATCGGGATGTGATTACACAACAACGTGTAGGCCACCATACCTTTACCGCGCCCGAAATATTTACGTGAATGTCTGGCTTTTACCGTTGGCCGCTCAACGCCAAATTTTTGCCCGTCAACGGCACCATAAAGCGTTTCCGGGTCAAACGAATAGAGAGGAAAAATCGGCAGTTCCTTAAGGGTATCAGTAATGCGATCATTGGCCGTGAGAAGCGACGCAAGGCGAAGATACTGCTCGTACGTGGTTTCCAGCACATGGAATGGAATATCGCTGGTTCGTGCCATCACATGATGGCCATGGTTCATAGCCTGAGCAACAATGACCGCCATCAGACTGTCTGCATCGGCATATTTTTTTGCATAACGGGGCTGCAGCGGCTTCATCGCCGGGAGAAACCGGCACTGTTCGTTAACAAAGCGGAAGACGTCGGTTATATCGCAGAACGGTAGCTGTTCATAAAAGCGCTTCTTCTGTGCCTTGTGACGACTGATCACCGATTTATGTCAGGTCAGTTTCTGCGTGTCCCTATCGTATTCCAGATGTTTCAGCTTCCCCTGCTTCAGCTCCCGGTTGAACGCTTTCCACTGCCGGTGCAGCTCGGACTCCAGCGTTTTGAGCTGAGTTTTAATCGCCTTCTGCAGAAAGGGGATATTCATGTCAGCCAGCGCTGCGTCCTGTTCCCCTGTTCTGGTCAAGTTAATCAGGACACTTTTTTATCAGACATCTGTTCATAGCGTACCGGAGATATTTCCCCGTTCGCCGTATGATTTCTGTCAAG
>NZ_FXAS01000056.1:0-14195 GCF_900177785.1 Cedecea sp. NFIX57
CGGAGTGGCCTTCCAATAAAGTGGCTGAACTTCTGCCCTGGAACGTAGAACTCACCGACAAATAACTGTCAATACGGCGCTCACTTAGCGCTTACTCAACACAAACACTTCTAAACGATAATCTACGCTCAAAGCAGTTTTTGAGAGTACTGGACCTCATCAGTGAAGGGCCAATCTATGGCCCGGTTGACCAAAATCACCTTTCGTCCTTCATGCTTAACAAGACGCCGGTAACCAGCGCTAATGGCGACACCAACATCAACGGCGTAAGCGTGGCGTGGCGGCAAGGCTCTGAAACTCAATCTCCGATTAATGGTTTCTCTGCCATCGAGGCGACAACCATCGTCAACAACGATGTCACCTTTAATACGCCATTAGTGCGAACAGTTTCTGATGTCGATGTGACCAGGGTTCGACTGAATATCGGCGTGCGCAGTCTTGTAGAGCAGGATACGAAAGGAAATCAGAAAAACACATCCGTCACGATGTCCATTGACGTTCGTACTGGTAACAATGCTTTCCAGCCTGTTAAAACTGTGACTATTGGCCCCGGCAAAATCTCAGGCGAATTTCTGGAGGCGCATGTCATTGACGCTCCAGACACAAAGCCGTTTGACGTTCGCGTTCGTCGCATTACGCCTGACAGCACCAGTGACCTGTTGAGCAACGGAACGGTATGGAACAGCTACACTGAAATTACTGACGACAACCTTTCTTATCCTTTCTCTGCGATTGCCGGGGCAGTCATTGACCGTGACCAGTACACCGACACGCCGACGCGCACCTATCACCTGCGTGGACTGATTGTTGATGTTCCGGATAATTACGATCCGATTGCCCGCACCTATACAGGCCTGTGGACTGGCGGCTTCAAGAAGGCATGGACGAACAACCCGGCATGGCTTTTCCGGGCACTGGTGACAAACAATCGCTATGGCCTTGCTCGTCGCGCTGGCTACATCGATGTTGATGACGGCTCGCTCTATATCCTTTCCCAATACTGCGACCAGCTGGTTAACGATGGCTACGGCGGTAAGGAGCCGCGTCATGTTCTCAACGCATACATCACTGAACAGTCAAGCGCTCGCGACATTCTTGACAAGATAGCCGGCATGTTTCGCGGAGTTGCGCTGTGGGACGGCATGCGCTTAACAGTGATGCTTGACGCACCGCAAGACCCGATAGCAGCCATCAGCAACGCTAACGTAGTGGATGGGAAATTCAGCTATAGCTCAGTGAAGCAATCAGAGAGGTACAACGCCGTCGTCGTTTCATGGACTGACCCAAACAACGGCTGGCAGGACGCAAAGGAATACGTTTCTGACGACACGCTAATAAGCCAGAGCGGAAAGTACAACGAAACGACCATTGAGGCATTTGGTGCGACATCTCGCGGTCAGGCGTGGCGGGCGGGTAAGTGGTTGCTGGAAACGGCAAAGCGTGAGAACAAGCGCGTAACCTTCCAAATGGCGCGTGATGCTATCGCTTTCACGCCAGGTGACATTGTTGAGGTCATGGATAACAACCACGCTGCAGCGCGTCTCGGTGGTCGTATCATTTCTCATACTGGTTCTATCATTACCGTCGACGCCGATGTCTCTGAGATTGCTGGCTCTGGTGATGGCATGTCCATCATGGGAAGCAACGGGAAGCTGGTTAAGTACGCTATTGCCAGCGTGGCCGGCGATAAAATAACGCTTCGCAATGCTCCTGCATGGGTTAAAGACGGCACCGTATTCGTTATCTCAACAGCGAATGTCAAAACGCGGCTGTGGAAAATCCTTGGCGTTGCTGAGACAGAAAATAATTCCGTCTACAGCATCACTGCGGGGCTTCACGACCCAAATAAGCAGTCCGTTGTTGATGAGGGGGCAGTCTTCGAGATACCGAATGATACCCTTAATGGCTATCGAGTCCCGAACATCGAAAACCTGCGCATTATCAACACAAATTCAGAGACGGTTCAGGTTACCGCTATCTGGGAGACGGCGACCACAACACGCAAAATCACCTTTGAGCTTACCGTGTACACCGAAGATGGGAAGGTTGTGTCGCAGTACGAAACAGACCAGTTCCGTTATGAGTTTTATGGCATAGATGCAGGTCGCTACTCGCTGGGTGTGCGTGGACGTAACGAGAACGGCATGAAGGGGGCGGAAACTCAGGTTAGTCTCGTGATTGGCGCACCGCCAGCGCCATCAAGCGTTATCTGGACGCCGGGTCTTTTCTCTGCAGTTATTGTGCCGGTTATGCGTATAACAGCGACTACTGACACATCATTTGAGTTCTGGTATTCCGGCGAAAACCGCATAGCGAACCCATCACAGATAGAAGATCAGGCTCAGTTCCTTGGTCGTTCGACGCAGTGGACGCTGCAGGGATTGCAGGCAGACAAAACCTACTATGCCTATGTCAGGACGAAAAACGCCTTTGGTGTGTCTGATTTTGTCGAGGTGTCTGGACAGGCATCCTCTGATATCCCTGGAATGATTGACCTGATTGATAACGCTATCCGCGATTCCGATGCATTTAAAAACGTGCAGGAAGGGGTTGATACTAACCTTGAAGGAATCATGGAAAACGCGCTGGCTAACCATGGCACCGTTGAGCATCAGTTCCAGCAGTACGGAGAGGTGAGAGCAGATATTCTCGTTGTGCGAACAACGGTGGCAACCGTCGATAAAGGACTGGCAGACCTTTCTACCTATGTTCAGGCACAGATTGGCCCCAATGGTGAACTAACCGCTGCTGTAAACCAGAAAATGACGGCTGAAGTTAATTTAGATGGGACAGCAAAAGCAAGCTATACGACAAACCTCGCAGTTAAAAGGAATGGCGTCACTTATAGCGCAGGCATGGGCATGTCTATTGAGCCATCAGGTAACACCTATAAATCAACAGTAGTCTTTGCCGCTGACCAGTTCGGAATTTACTCAGGAAGCGATCCAGGAAATTACCAGGCTGCATTCTTTGTATTTAACGGGCAGGTGTTTATTAACTCTGCATTTATTCAAAACGGCAGTATTGATAATGCGAAGATTGGTAATTTTATTCAGTCTAATAATTATCAGGCGGGCGTTTCTGGTTGGTTGATAAACAAGAGTGGTTTTGCTGAGTTTAGTCAAGTAACTGTCCGTGGTGCTATTTATGCAACCAGTGGTCAATTTGGTTTCACTAACAATGGAACAGGTGTAAACATTGATGGCAGGGGCGTGACTGTAAATCTTACAAACGGTGGCAGGATTGTATTGGGAGAATGGTAAATGCCGAGAGGATTGTTAATTGATCTAAATGACGGCTCTCCAAGGATGGAGATAACAGCTGGCCTTCGCTGCCCTTCATTTAGTGGTAGTAATGGCGATCAAATACAAACAGGTGGCGTGGTGGGCGTAACAAAGACGCCAGGCTCTACAATGGTTATGCTTCCTGTTACGACAACCTATGCATACCCTGACAGTATAAGCCTAATACCTAGCATTGGAATGATGACGGGCTATGCGGATAATGGCAACGGAACCATTACGCAGAGTTGGTGGCACTCCAATCCGAGGCTAGCGCAGAGGTTGACTGCTGGCGCTGCAAGCTACGTAGAAATACTGGCAGTATCACAGAACGGCAATCGTGGGTTGCTGATTAGCGAGTCTACTGACTTTACGTTCATATCATCTGCAACTCAGTTTATGGGGTGCGTCTGGTTCGGAAATTTCACCGTTAACGGAAGCACCCCATTGCCAGCTAGCGGAATTCCCTTTGCTAGCTGGGATTCGCCCGATGTGTCAATCGCCTTTGATGGAACAAACCTGACATCATTCCTGGCTCATGATGGTTATGGTGATGCTGCACGCCCAGTAACAATCAGGCTTGCGATATTTGCAAGAGTTGATCCAACACCGGGCAGAGGACTGACATTTGTTAACCCTGATGGAAAGGTAACATTCTCCACAACAAGGAAACCATTTGTTTTCAGGAATGCATTCTGGAATCCAGCCTCTGGCGCTGCAAATGCATCTGGAAATATGGTGATGATTTGCAGAACAGGATTTAGAAACAGGAATGCGGGTGGTTGGTGCAATATGAAACACAAAGGGATAATATTTAGTGGCGGGGTTGTTAGTAGTGCCTCCAACAATACAAAGTTTTCATGGACTGATCAATATCCTATTATTGACGAGAGGACAATCAATTTAAATATCCCTTTGATTCCAGCAATGTATTAATTATGAACCTTTACTGTTCCTCCAAATCCATTGCCCCATAACATTTTCAGACCATCATATCTGACATCAACACCTTCAAAAGGTATTTTTTCACCATCCTGCCAGATTAAAACGCACTTACCATAAGACATCATGGCGCAGGTTCCATCTGGTTTAGGTGATGATGAACAAGAGGAAATTAGAATGGTCGCTGTTAATAAAATAATATTAATTGATTTCATAATCATATTCCCGATTGTATTTCTTAAATAAAATTCGCCTGACGCAGGGTTTTTATCAGGCTTATGTTTTGAATTTAAATATTGTTCAAATAAAAGTTGAGAAAATTATCCTTTTTTAAATTAAATTCAGGAGTAACCATGTCTGCAGGAACACTTACGCTCACGAATAACAGCGCAGCAGTATCGGGCGCGGGAACGGCATTTAATACTGAACTGGCGGCTGGTGATTTCATCGTTGTCACGGTCGGCGGCGTGCCGTACACGCTGCCTGTCAAATCGGTAGAAAGTGCAACAGCATTGACACTCGTCAGCGTTTATACCGGACCGACGCAATCTGGAGCGGCGTGGTCAGCGGTGCCGCGCGTTGCATTGAACATGGTAACCGCTGCTCTGGTAGCACAAAGCGCAGAAGCACTGCGCGGGCTCAACTACGACAAGCAGAACTGGCAGCAGGTATTCAGCGGCACCGGTATGGTTACTGTGAGATTGCCTGACGGCAGCACTTACACAGGCCCGGCCTGGGGTGGCATTTCTACGGCGTTAGATGGCAAGGCTGATAAATCAGCACTGGATAACTATGCAAAAAAAGGCGCTAACAGTGACATAACGTCGCTGAGTGGTTTGATGACCGCTCTTAGCGTTACTCAGGGCGGAACTGGTGCTAAAGATGCGGCAGCGGCAAGGAGAAACTTGGAGCTAGGAAGTGCGGCATTAAAAAATGCCGGTTTAAATCCCGGCGAAGTTCAATTGGTTCAGGCAGGTCGGCGGGATTCTGCAAACCCTGTACAAAAGACCTGGTCTTGTATTTACGAGCCATATCAATCTGGCAACTTGTTTCCTGATAGTTGTGTTATTCAGGTCCTTCCAGGTCCTACAAGTTCAGAGTGGGGTGAAATAGGAATAGGTTACGGGAGTTCAAACTCAGTATATGTTGCAAGATCTTCTTATAGTTCCAGTCTGCCGACTGGAAACATCGTGTTAATGCAGATGTATCATGACAAAAATACAACAATTGACAGTAACGGATTTATCAAAAAAGCCTCACCTGTGATCAAGGTTTTCAATGATGGCCGGTCTGAAACGAATGATGAATCAGAAGGAGTAACGGTCACTCGTCTGGACGTGGGCCACTATCTCATTGAGGGTTGTGTGGCGCTCAATTCTGATGCCGCCTGGGGCGGTATTGATGGCGGATTTGAAATCCCTGTCGATCGCAATAAACAGCCGCGCATCTGGCTCGATTACTCAGTAAACGCGGATGGCTCAATCACTGTTAAGACGTTCCACCGCACTCACCCTCAGGCTCCAGGATTTGCGCAGAACATCATTGATGGTTTGAGTGATGGGGACCCGGTAGACATCCCGGCAGACAGTTTCGTTTCGGTTCGCGTTGAGATGCCACAGGGCAGCATCTGGAACAAAAAAAATGAACAGATCAGCGCAGAGATGAATAGACAGCAAGAAAACTGATGAGGAAAAAATTAGCGCAAAACAACTCAAAACCGGTGAAGGCGGGAGGGGTCTTGCGCTAATGCTCTGTGCCAGTTCGTCCTTTATGTACAACTGAATGACGTGTACTATAGCTGCGCGTAGTTGGTAGGCAGGTGATGGTACATTTCGGATGTTGTACACCCGGATGTACACAGTTTGCAGAGTGAAGCATTCAACTTACCTTAACCTACCGATTTATATAAACTTTATAAAACTGTATGTGATCTTTCGTGTGGGTCACCACTGCAGATAAGGACTTAACATGCCTGTTATTACTCTTCCTGATGGCAGCCAACGCCATTACGACAAACCCGTTAGCCCAATGGACGTTGCGCTGGACATCGGTCCAGGTCTTGCCAAAGCTTGTATCGCTGGCCGCGTAGACGGTGAACTGGTTGATGCTTCCGATATTATCGAAAACGACGCGAAGCTCGCCATTATCACCGCTAAAGACGAAGCGGGTCTGGAAATTCTTCGCCACTCTTGTGCTCACCTGCTGGGTCATGCCATCAAGCAGCTGTGGCCACACACTAAAATGGCGATCGGCCCGGTTATCGACAACGGTTTCTACTACGACGTTGATCTGGACCACACCCTGACGCAGGAAGATCTTGAGCTGCTCGAGAAGCGTATGCACGAGCTGGCCGAGAAAGATTACGACGTTATCAAGAAGAAGGTGAGCTGGCAGGAAGCGCGTGAGACTTTCGTCAATCGCGGTGAGAACTATAAAGTCGCCATTCTTGATGAATACATCAGCCATGATGACAAACCAGGTTTGTATCATCATGAAGAATACGTGGATATGTGCCGCGGGCCACATGTGCCAAACATGCGTTTCTGCCATCACTTCAAGCTGCAGAAAACCTCCGGCGCATACTGGCGCGGTGACAGCAACAACAAGATGCTGCAGCGTATCTACGGCACCGCCTGGGCGGACAAAAAGCAGCTGAATGCTTATCTGCAGCGTCTGGAAGAAGCGTCCAAGCGCGATCACCGTAAAATCGGCAAGCAGCTTGACCTGTACCATATGCAGGAAGAAGCGCCGGGTATGGTGTTCTGGCATAATGACGGCTGGACTATTTTCCGCGAGCTGGAAGTGTTCGTTCGTTCCAAGCTGAAAGAGTACCAGTACCAGGAAGTGAAAGGTCCGTTCATGATGGACCGCGTCCTGTGGGAAAAAACTGGCCACTGGGACAACTACAAAGACGCGATGTTCACCACCTCTTCCGAGAACCGTGAATACTGCATCAAACCGATGAACTGCCCGGGCCACGTGCAGATCTTCAACCAGGGCCTGAAGTCCTACCGCGACCTGCCGCTGCGTATGGCGGAATTTGGTAGCTGCCACCGCAATGAGCCTTCAGGCGCGCTGCATGGCCTGATGCGTGTGCGCGGCTTTACTCAGGACGATGCCCACGTCTTCTGTACTGAAGAGCAGGTTCGTGATGAAGTAAACAGCTGCATTCGCATGGTATACGACATGTACAGCACCTTCGGTTTCGAGAAAATCGTGGTGAAACTGTCTACCCGTCCGGAAAAACGCATCGGCAGTGACGAAATGTGGGATCGCGCGGAAGCGGATCTGGCCGTTGCGCTGCAGGAAAACAATATCCCGTTTGACTATCAGCCGGGTGAAGGTGCATTCTACGGCCCGAAAATTGAGTTCACGCTGTATGACTGCCTGGATCGTGCATGGCAGTGCGGTACCGTTCAGCTTGACTTCTCCCTGCCAACCCGCTTGAACGCCTCCTATATTGGCGAAAATAACGAGCGTTTGGTGCCGGTAATGATTCACCGCGCCATTTTAGGTTCAATGGAACGCTTTATCGGTATTCTGACTGAAGAGTTTGCTGGTTTCTTCCCAACCTGGCTTGCTCCAGTGCAGGCGGTGGTGATGAATATCACCGACGGCCAGGCAGAATACGTTAACGAATTGACTCGTAAACTCCAAAATGCGGGCATTCGCGTAAAAGCAGACTTGAGAAATGAGAAGATAGGCTTTAAAATCCGTGAACACACGTTACGTCGTGTCCCTTATATGCTGGTTTGTGGCGATAAAGAGGTCGAAGCAGGCAAAGTTGCCGTTCGTACCCGCCGCGGCAAAGACCTGGGGAGCATGGACGTCAACGAATTGATTGAAAAGCTGCAGCAAGAAATTCGCAGCCGCAATCTTCATCAACTGGAGGAATAAAGTATTAAAGGCGGAAAAAGAGTTCAACCGGCGCGTCCTAATCGCATTAACAGAGAGATTCGTGCCACTGAGGTTCGTCTGACCGGTATTGATGGCGAGCAGATTGGTATTGTCAGTCTGAATGAAGCTTTAGAAAAAGCCGAAGAGGCTGGGGTTGATTTAGTAGAAATCAGTCCAAACGCCGAGCCGCCTGTTTGCCGCATCATGGACTACGGCAAGTTCCTCTACGAGAAAAGCAAATCTTCTAAGGAACAGAAGAAGAAGCAAAAAGTTATTCAGGTTAAGGAAATTAAATTCCGACCTGGTACCGATGATGGCGACTATCAGGTAAAACTCCGCAGCCTGGTTCGCTTTCTGGAAGACGGAGACAAAGCCAAAATCACCCTGCGTTTCCGTGGGCGTGAAATGGCACACCAACAGATTGGTATGGAAGTGCTTAACCGCGTCCGTGACGATCTGAGTGAACTGGCAGTGGTCGAATCCTTCCCAACGAAGATCGAAGGCCGCCAGATGATCATGGTGCTTGCTCCGAAGAAGAAACAGTAAGGCCATCAAGTAACATACCGCGGGGCCTCGGCCTCGCGGGTTTTGTTCGCCTACTGGTTCGTTTTATTAACAATGCGAAGTGGAAATTGAAATGCCAAAGATTAAAACAGTACGCGGCGCCGCTAAGCGCTTCAAAAAGACTGCTTCTGGCGGTTTTAAGCGTAAGCACGCTAACCTGCGTCACATTCTGACTAAAAAGTCTACCAAACGTAAACGTCATCTGCGTCCGAAAGGCATGGTCTCCAAAGGGGATCTGGGCCTGGTTGTCGCTTGTCTGCCGTACGCATAAGTAAACTTTTTTTAATTAATTCAGAATAGAAACAGGAGAGCTAAATGGCTCGCGTAAAACGTGGTGTAATTGCACGTGCTCGTCACAAAAAAATCCTCAAACAAGCTAAAGGTTACTATGGTGCGCGTTCTCGCGTATACCGCGTTGCCTTCCAGGCTGTTATCAAAGCTGGTCAGTACGCTTACCGCGACCGTCGTCAACGTAAACGTCAGTTCCGCCAGCTGTGGATTGCACGTATCAACGCTGCAGCTCGTCAGAACGGTATCTCTTACAGCAAATTCATCAACGGCCTGAAAAAAGCCTCTGTTGAAATCGACCGTAAGATCCTGGCTGACATCGCCGTATTCGACAAAGTGGCATTCACTGCCCTGGTTGAGAAAGCGAAAGCAGCTCTGGCATAAGCCAGTTAAAAGAGGGAGCTTGCTCCCTCTTTTAATTTATCCCCGTCATACTTCAATCTGTAGCTGCGTTAACTGCACTCGCTGACCCCAGTCACTTACTTAAGTAAGCTCCCGGGGATAATCAAGCTTGTCGCCTTACTACAAATCGAATTATTAGGGCATAACACAATCAATTTATTGACTTTCAACGCCGTAGCTCGTTCAATAGCCAAAGCGAAATTTGTCAAAATAAGGTAACTGCAAGCATGAATGCTGCTATTTTCCGCTTCTTTTTTTACTTTAGCGCCTGACTCAGGGGGCTTTGCGCGTAAGAAAAGAAACGAAAAACAGCGCCGAAAGCCTCCTGTACGGAGGCTTTTTTTTTGCGTTTCGTTTTCGAATCAGACCAACTACCCCGGCAGTTTGCCGGCATAAGAGGAATACCATGCCACATCTCGCAGAGCTGGTTGCCAGTGCCAAAGCAGCCATAAACGATGCCCAGGATGTTGCCGCGTTAGATAACGTACGCGTCGAATATTTAGGGAAGAAGGGGCACCTGACCCTTCAGATGACCACCCTGCGTGAGCTGCCACCGGAAGAACGTCCGGCTGCGGGCGCGGTGATAAACGAAGCTAAAGAGCAGGTTCAGGAAGCCCTGAATGCCCGTAAAGTTGACCTGGAAAGTGCTGCGCTGAACGAGCGTCTGGCTGCGGAAACGATTGACGTTTCTCTGCCCG
This sequence comes from Cedecea sp. NFIX57, assembly GCF_900177785.1. NCBI lineage: Bacteria > Pseudomonadati > Pseudomonadota > Gammaproteobacteria > Enterobacterales > Enterobacteriaceae > Cedecea > Cedecea sp. NFIX57. The sequence continues at coordinate 10,073 of NZ_FXAS01000056.1, forward strand.
GTCGCCGGATTGAAAACGGTGGCCTGCACCCGGTAACCCGCACCATCGACCGTATCGAAAGCTTCTTCGGCGAGCTGGGCTTCACCGTAGCGACCGGCCCTGAAATCGAAGATGACTATCACAACTTCGATGCGCTGAATATTCCTGGTCACCACCCGGCGCGCGCGGACCACGATACTTTCTGGTTTGACGCCACCCGTCTGCTGCGTACCCAGACTTCTGGCGTGCAGATCCGCACCATGAAAGACAAGCAGCCGCCCATTCGTATTATCGCCCCGGGCCGCGTCTATCGTAACGACTACGATCAGACCCACACCCCGATGTTCCACCAGATGGAAGGCCTGATCGTTGATACCAACATCAACTTCACCAACCTGAAGGGAACGCTGCACGATTTCCTGAACAACTTCTTCGAAGAAGACCTGCAGATTCGTTTCCGTCCGTCCTACTTCCCGTTCACCGAACCGTCCGCAGAAGTGGATGTTATGGGTAAAAACGGCAAGTGGCTGGAAGTGCTGGGCTGTGGCATGGTGCATCCGAACGTGCTGCGTAACGTGGGCATTGATCCGGAAGTTTACTCCGGCTTCGCCTTCGGTATGGGCATGGAGCGTCTGACCATGTTGCGCTATGGCGTAACCGATCTGCGTGCATTCTTCGAAAATGATTTACGTTTCCTCAAACAGTTCAAATAAAGGCGGGATATCCAATGAAATTCAGTGAACTCTGGTTACGCGAATGGGTAAACCCAGCCAACAGCAGTGACGAACTTTCCAGCCAGATAACCATGGCCGGGCTTGAAGTTGACGGCGTCGATGCCGTCGCAGGAGCTTTCCACGGCGTTGTGGTCGGGGAAGTGGTTGAATGCGGTCAGCACCCGAACGCCGACAAACTGCGCGTAACAAAAGTTAACGTCGGTGGCGATCGCCTGCTGGATATCGTCTGCGGCGCACCAAACTGCCGTCAGGGTCTGAAAGTCGCCGTGGCGACCGTTGGCGCTGTGCTGCCGGGTGACTTCAAAATCAAAGCGGCGAAACTGCGCGGCGAGCCATCCGAAGGCATGCTGTGTTCCTTCTCCGAGCTGGGTATTTCTGATGACCACAATGGCATCATCGAGCTGCCAGCTGACGCGCCAATCGGTACCGACATTCGCGAATATCTGAAGCTGGACGACAACACCATTGAAATCAGCGTCACGCCAAACCGTGCCGACTGCCTCGGTATTATCGGCGTAGCTCGCGACGTGGCGGTGGTGAACAAGCTGCCACTGGCTGAGCCGGAAATTACCGCCGTTGCCGCGACGATCAATGACACGCTGCCTATTCGCGTAGACGCCGCAGAAGCTTGCCCACGTTACCTGGGCCGCGTCGTGAAAGGCATCAACGTTAAGGCACCAACGCCGCTGTGGATGAAAGAGAAGCTGCGCCGTTGCGGCATCCGTTCCATTGATGCGGTCGTTGACGTGACCAACTATGTACTGCTGGAGCTTGGCCAGCCGATGCACGCCTTCGACCTGAACCGCATTGAAGGTGGGATCGTCGTGCGTATGGCGGAAGAGGGCGAAACCCTGGTCCTGCTGGACGGCAGCGAAGCGAAGCTGAACGCCGACACCCTGGTTATTGCTGACCACAATAAAGCGCTGGCCATGGGCGGCATCTTCGGCGGTGAGCACTCAGGCGTTAACGACGAAACCCAGAACGTACTGCTGGAATGTGCCTTCTTCAGCCCGCTGTCCATCACCGGTCGTGCGCGTCGTCATGGTCTGCATACCGATGCTTCTCACCGCTATGAGCGCGGCGTCGATCCTGCGCTGCAGTATAAAGCGATGGAGCGAGCGACCCGCCTGCTGGTGGATATCTGCGGCGGCGAAGCTGGCCCGGTTATCGATGTCACAAGCGAAGCGCACCTGCCTAAGCGCGCCACGATCACGCTCCGTCGCAGCAAACTGGACCGTCTGATTGGTCACCACATCGAAGATGCTCAAGTCAGCGACATTCTGCGTCGTCTGGGCTGCGAAGTGACCGAAGGTCAGGCGAAGTGGACCGCCGTGGCACCAAGCTGGCGTTTCGATATGGAAATTGAAGAAGATCTGGTGGAAGAAGTGGCTCGCGTTTACGGCTACAACAGTATTCCAAACAGCCCGGTACAGGCAGGCCTGGTCATGGGCACCCATCGCGAAGCCGACCTCTCTCTGAAGCGTGTGAAAACCATGCTGGTGGACAAAGGTTACCAGGAAGTCATTACCTACAGCTTCGTCGACCCGAAAATTCAGCAGCTTCTGCACCCTGGCGAAGAAAATCTGATTCTTCCTAATCCGATCTCTACCGACATGTCCGCCATGCGTCTGTCGTTGTGGAGTGGCCTGCTGGCCACCGTGGTTTATAACCAGAACCGTCAGCAAAGCCGCGTGCGTATTTTTGAGTCTGGCCTGCGCTTTGTGCCTGATACTCAGGCAGACCTTGGGATTCGTCAGGATCTTATGCTGGCGGGGGCTATCTGCGGCAACCGCTATGAAGAACACTGGGATCTGGCGCGTAACACCGTTGACTTCTATGATCTGAAAGGCGATCTGGAGTCCGTTCTGGCCCTCACCGGCAAACTTTTAGACATCGAATTCAGAGCGCAGGCAAATCCGGCCTTGCATCCTGGGCAAAGTGCTGCCATTTATTTAGCTGGTGAATGCATTGGTTTCATTGGTGTTGTTCACCCGGAGCTGGAGCGTAAACTGGACCTTAACGGCCGCACGGTGGTGTTCGAGGTGCTGTGGAGCAAGCTCGCAGACCGCGTGGTGCCTGAGGCGCAGGACGTTTCTCGCTTCCCGGCAAACCGCCGCGATATCGCTGTTGTGGTGGCTGAAAACGTCCCGGCAGCAGATGTTTTGGCCGAGTGTAAGAAAGTTGGCGCAAATCAGGTAGTTGGCGTAAACTTATTTGACGTGTACCGTGGCAAGGGCGTAGCCGATGGCTACAAGAGCCTGGCCATAAGCCTTATCCTTCAGGATACGGGCCGTACACTCGAAGAAGAGGAGATGGCCGCTACCGTTGCAAAATGTGTAGAGGCATTAAAAGAGCGATTCCAGGCATCATTGAGGGATTGAACGTATGGCGCTTACAAAAGCTGAAATGTCAGAATATCTGTTTGATAAGCTTGGGCTTAGCAAACGAGATGCCAAAGAGCTGGTAGAGCTGTTTTTCGAAGAGATCCGTCGCGCTCTGGAAAACGGCGAGCAGGTTAAACTCTCGGGCTTTGGTAATTTTGACTTACGCGATAAAAACCAACGTCCCGGGCGCAACCCGAAGACCGGTGAAGATATTCCCATTACGGCGCGCCGTGTGGTGACCTTCCGACCTGGTCAGAAGCTAAAAAGTCGGGTTGAAAACGCGTCGCCAAAAGACGAGTAACCTGAGTTAACAAAAAAGGCCGCATTCGCGGCCTTTTTCTTTTCTTATGACACGCTAACGTGCCGAAATACAACGGTGCAATGCGGTTGGGAAGGCCATCGTAACCCACCAAAATCCATAGGGGTGTGGACTCATTGTGGACATAAATTCCCCCTCAATGGATTAAGCGTAATGGCGTCCTGTAAGAACTCAGGCGCAAAATGCGCATACACCATTGTCTGCTCAATCCTGGTATGACCGAGTATCCTCTGCAGGGTGATAATGCTCCCGCCGTTGATCATGAAGTGAGTTGCAAAGCTATGTCTCAACGAGTGAGTTGCCTGTCCCGCAGGTAAGTCAGGTTTCACCAGTTTTAACGTCTCTCTAAACTCCCTGTACGAAGCATTGGGAAAAAGAAAGCCTTTCTTATCGCCCACTAATTCCTGAGCCACTGCATCAGAAATTGGCACAGTTCTGGGTTTGTTCGTTTTGGTTTTTACGAACGACACACGATTGTGAACGATATGCTCCGCTTTTAACCTTTCAGCCTCGCCCCATCTGGCACCGGTACTCAGGCATAAAACTGCGATTAAGCGATTATCGCCACTCAGTCGGGATAGCAGTATTTCAATTTCGTCTGTGGTCAGATACGTAAGCGCCCCGTCAGCGACGTCTGGATAAGCTGACTCATCCAGGTAACGATAATGTCCACTATTTTTCCGGATAATGGACACAGAACATTGAAT
>NZ_FXAS01000115.1:0-1452 GCF_900177785.1 Cedecea sp. NFIX57
ATGGTTAGGAAGCTCAATCGACTCTTTTAGAGGTTCCTAACCATGAATTGTAGCGATGGCGATCCGCATGTGGTGGGTACTTTTGCGTGTTAATGTATAAAAACACCAGTTTGGCCGTGTTTTTAATCTAAAACTCATTTTTCAGGCGCACTTATCCAGAGCCGGCGTCAGAAGCCGTCGTTTTTTCTCCATCCGATGCAGCCTGGCGGACAACAGTTTTGTCGCGTGCTCACCCGCCACGGCGCCTGCAAAACGCAGCGGGTTTTTGCACAGGATGCACTGGTACGGATCGGTGCCCAGGAAGGCTTTCATCAGCACTGCGAAGCCCGGCTTCTGTGGTTTCTCACGCGGTGTCATATCCAGCGCGTCGTAGACCCTGGGCAGCAGCGTGCCGCGTTTACGGTTGGCCAGGAAGCCGTAGTAGCGCACCATTTTAAAGTGTCGGGACGGGATATGGCTGACGTAACGCCACAGCATCTCCTCCTGCGTCAGCTTCTGGCGTTTGGGTTGCTGGGTTTTGTGGTCGTAATACTGGTGAACGACTGCGCCACCACGGTAATGCCGCAGTTGGGACGCCGCCACCGGCGGCCGTTTCAGGTACCGGCCCAGATATTTCACGCTGCGCCAGGCCCCGCGGGTCTTTTTGGCGAAGTGCACCTTCCAGTGCCGCTGGTATTGCGCCTGCAGGTAGCGCTTCCACTGTTTTTCATCGCGGATGTGGCCATGACCCGGCAGGGAAGCCGGGTTAACGCGCTGATAGCTGGCGCGCAGCAGACGGATGACGGCACCGCGCCAGATGGCTTCAACCTGCTGTTTTTTGAAAAACAGATCGCGCCAGACGGCGTGTTTGACATCGAGACCGCCACGGGTAATGGAGACGTGGATGTGCGGATGCTGATTGAGCTGGCGCCCGTAGGTGTGAAGTGCGCAGAAAATACCGACTTCAATACCCAGCTTGCGCGCGTGCCTGAGCATGGCGCGGGTCGCACAGCGAAACAGGTCGTTGAGCAACGGCCAGTTGTTATTGAAGAACGGCCACAGCAAGTGCGGCATGGTGAAGGTGATATGTTGCCAGTCGCAGTCGGGCAGGATGTGCTGCTGTTCGGCGATCCATTGCTCGGTTCCTTTGAGGCCGCAACTGCTGCAAGCTTTGGATTTGCAGCTCTGACAGAGAAAGCGTGAGTGAGTACAGTCAGGTGAGCTGCAGCAATAGCGGCGAACGCCCATGGCGCAAGTCCCGCAGGCGAGCATGCGCTCGACGGAGAGTTTGGTCCAGTCGCTGAGCTGGTGACCATTTTTCTCGAGGAAGCGTTCCCAGCCCTCATCGTGCTGGAACAATAGCTTTGCGGGTCGCGGTATGTACATGAAAGCCAGTATAAAATACGGCGATGAGGGTGGAAAGGACTTCGGCTGCGAAGCAGACGAGCTCACGCCGTAGGCGTGCTACCGTTC
>NZ_FXAS01000058.1:0-11653 GCF_900177785.1 Cedecea sp. NFIX57
TTCCTCCCTCTGAACCTGTTTTTTCTTTAAAAAACCATCACCCGTCGAGTTGCCGGGGCCGCGGTTTTGACGTTTTGCGGGGACCTGCTGCACACTCCCGCTGGTTGTAACCTTCACCCGTCTGAGAGCCGTTCGCCGCAGGGGCGTAAACCAGCGCGGGCGATGGCGGATGTCCAAGGCGCGGTTTACCGCGTGCCATTTACCCTGGACAGCTGACAGCGACTGTGCTTGTCTCAGCCCCGGCGAAAGGACTCAAAGGGGTGAAATGACCATACAAGGAATGAGCAGGAACCCGCCGCAACGACGAAGAGCGCGGGCGCGAAACGGCGTTGCACCGAAGAAGCCCGGCAGCCTGACCGCCGGGCTGGTGAGAGCGGCGCATCCGTGCGCGGATGCCGCAAGCGTGGGGTGGACCTCGCGACAGTGGGATGGAAACCCGCTGCCCCGAAGGGGCCGGGCAGAGACAGCTTTGCTGGCTCAGTGCAAAGCATGACAGCCCCGGTTCCCGCAGGGAAGTCGCCCAACGCCAGAGGATGGTCCGGCAGCAAAACCGGCATTACCACGGGAGTACCCGCCTCAACCAGCATCAACAGCAGAAGCAGAAGCAGAAGCAGAAGAGCATCACGGTGAAGAGTACGGAGAGAAAACAGCCAGGACAGCAGACACGGGCGGATGGGAGCAGCGCCGCAGGCGCGGCCTTCTCCGCCGGCAGGCGTCGCCTGCCAGGGGTTTTGCGCGCGGCCACACCCCGCCCCCGTTCAGCCCGGCAAAAAAAACGGGCGGCATCACCGCCCTGCCCTGCCTCAGTCCAGCGCGGCGTAAATGGCGGCGCACTCGGGATGAAACTCGATGTGGCTCCAGAGTTCCGATTCGCGCTGCATAAACAGGCGGGCCAGCGCGGCATTACCGCAGTCGTGGTGCATCCAGCAACGGCGGTTAATGGCGAGCGACGTCAGAATAATTCCGGCGGCATCAGCGCTGACGGTACAATCAAACCAGTTTTCACCGTTGACCATATGCACCTGCCCGCAGTCGGGCATCATGTACCCGCCGCCCTCCGGCAGACGGATGAAATGCCAGAAACCGCCGTCATAATCGGGCATCCATTTTTTTGCCAGGGCGTACACCTGTAGTTCAGCCAGCATAAAATCGGGGCCGAACATATACGGCAGGAAAGAAAGGCGGTCGGATTCTTCAACGTTGAGGGTGTGCTGATGTGTTGCATATTGCATGATAAACCTCCGTAATCACATGGTCTGCGACACCGGGCGGTGCCGTGCATCCATGACCGTCGGGCGATAAGTCGGGGATACCAGGGCGCAAGGGAAGCCGCAGCCTGACGCGCACGGCAGACGGGAGCTGGAGGGTGAGACCGTGAAACCTGAGCGGGCGAACGACCGGAAGATAACGGCTGACGGGAAGGAAGGACCGGGTGACCGCCGCGTGCACTTTACCCTTGTATCCCCGACAGCCCGACTAAAATGGATGCACGGCACAGCCCGCAGGCAACACGAAACCGGCAGAGAACTTATTCCCGCCAGGCGTACAGCGGTACGCTCGTCGCCCCATGCCGCCCGGCCCCTTTCTCACCGCGAAACCGGAACAGCGTGGAGGGTGAGCCTGAAAAGCGGAGCGCTCGCGCGACATCCGAATCCGAAAATAAAAAAAGCCGGGACGTCCCCCGGCTTCATCTCATGCTGCCAGCAACGCTTTCAGCAGCGCCACATCCGCCATGCCCTGGCGGATACGCGCCGGTGTCGGCCCGCCCACCTCCCAGGCCAGCCCCTCCTGGTGGTTCAGTTCACGTTCGGCATCACGCACCAGACGCGAAAGCACCTGCGCCGGGACCGTCACCTGTCGGTTAACGGCTTCCCGGTGGCGGGCCAGCAGGTCGCACACCGACGCATCCGTGACACCGTCCCGGCGATACACGCCCATATCACTGTTGCCAACCGTTTCCAGCAGGGCCGTAACCTCTTCATCCGTCGGCCGAAGCTCCCGGCACGCGGCATGAATGCCCTCCTCCGTCCAGACCAGCAATGACAGGGGTTCGTCCGGGGTAAACATTCGCGCCAGTTCGTCACAAAGCGCTTCACGGGTTCCGTACATAGGTAATATCCTCATATTCAGATAAAAGGCCGGGCGGAACACCGCCCGGTCGCCGTCAGTCGTGAAAACAGTCGCTGAACGCCAGCACGCGCATGTAAACACTCAGATACTGCTCGTTGAGGTTGCGCAGGAAATCAGCGGCCAGGGCATCAACCAGCGCAGGACTTCCGGCGTGATATTTCACTTCCAGCGCCCGGATGTGCAGGCGCAGGTCGCTCATGGTGCCGGACAACTCCGTCAGGTCGTCACGCAGGGCTTCATGGCCCTGATAATTCTTCACGCGGCCTCCGGAAACTCATCGTTAGCGGCCGGATACTGCATGGCACGCAAGACGGCGGCCAGCCGCTGTTGCCCGGCCCGGTGGTACTGCGGCAGCAGTTCAATCCCGATGTAACGGCGACCCGCCTGAAGCGCCGCCACGCAGGTGGAGCCGGAGCCCGCAAAGGGGTCCATGACAATCGCGCCGGGATGTGTGAAAGACTCAATCAGCGGTTGCAGGCTGGTCACCGGCTTCTCCGTCGGGTGATGGCGATTACCGGAATACTTCCAGCCCAGCACGTCCGGTAGCGGGTTTTGCGGCAGAGCCGGACGGCCTTTGGCAAGGATATAAGCGCACTCGTGGCGATAGCCGACGTAAGCGGACTTCGATGTGTAGGTTTTGGTGAACACCAGATGGCCGACCACGCTGAATCCGGCATTCTTCCACGCAGCCATAAAGCGATCGACACGGTTCCAGCCGTAGAAACTCACCATCAGCGCGTCTTTTTTCAGTACGCGATACATCTCATGGCAGGCAGGTTGCAGCCATTCATCCGTTTTATCGCCGGCAATGGTGCGCCCCTGACGGTCGCGAAAACCAACGAGATAGGGTGGGTCAGTCAGTATGAGATCGACAGCCTTCTCCGGGAAGCCAGCCATTACCTGTACACAGTCACCCAAAATCAGACGGGACATAATCATTTCTCCTTACTTAAATGCGACGCTGCTTGCGCCGTGCCGATACAACAGCCGGGTGACCAGCGGAAGATGCAAGGGCATCACCGAAGCCGCAGCGCAGTAAAAAGCAGGAGCTGGCTGGACGGTTTGACGGCGAATATTGAGCCGGAGAACGACGGGAAGACAGCGAATAATGCCTTTGAAATAAACTGCGACCGGGTGAAGGTGACGGCGTTTACGCTTCCCTTGCATCAGCCGCCACCCGGCTACAGTAGCGGCACGGCGGCCACACGATGGCAGGAACCTGAAATACGGCCTATGTTCAGAACTGAGGTGAACCCTGATCTGATTACAGATCCACAGCGGAGAAACACAATGTGCGGTCGGTTTACGCAATACAACTCCCGCGATGAGTACCTGGCCTTTCTCGGAGAAGAAGCAGAACGGGATATTCCGTATGATCCGGAGCCCGTCGGCCGCTACAACGTAGCGCCCGGAACCCGGGTATTGCTGCTGAGTGAACGCCGCTCGCAGCTGCATCTCGATTCGGTTCACTGGGGATATGCCCCGGAGTGGTGGAACAAACCCGCTCTCATCAACGCCCGAAGTGAAACTGCGGCCGGCAGCCGGATGTTCAGGCCACTCTGGGAGCACGGACGGGCCATTGTTTTTGCCGACGGCTGGTTCGAGTGGAAACAGCAAAACGGCGTAAAACAGCCGTTTTTCATTTACCGTAAGGACGGAAATCCACTCCTGCTCGCGGCCATAGGGAAGCCACCTTTTGAGAACAGCAATGACAAGGAAGGATTCCTGATCGTCACGGCAGCTGCGGATGAGGGACTGCTGGACATTCACGAGCGGCGACCGCTCGTGTACTCACCGGATGCCGCACGTCAATGGCTCAGCGAAAATACAACCGGTAAAGAAGCGGAAGACATTGCCCGTGAGGGCAGCCTTTCCGCCGAAGATTTCACATGGCACCCCGTCAGCCGGGCTGTTGGCAATCCCGGGAACCAGGGCCGGGAACTTATTGAGCCACTGACTTAGCAGGCGGTGAGATACAGACATCCACTCACAGGGTTATGCACCGTTTCTGTGGATACCCCTGCACCTGTTTTTTCTGGCAGAACAACCACATGCCAGGAGCAGGTAAAATTCTCCTTGCAGGACGGGAAATATCTTAAATAATACTGTATATAAAAACAGGCATTTTAAGAGGTATGCCATGATCCTTTTTGTCACCCCCGCATCTGAGCCAGCACTGTCCACCGCACCGCTTTTCACAGAGCGCTGCCCGGCAGGTTTTCCGTCACCGGCCGCAGACTATACCGAAGACGAACTGGATCTGAATGCCTACTGTATCCGTCGCCCCAGCGCGACCTACTTTGTCCGGGCCATTGGTGATTCGATGAAAGATATGGGCCTGCACTCCGGTGATTTAATGGTTGTCGACAAAGCTGAAAAACCCATGCAGGGGGATATTGTCATCGCGGAAACAGATGGCGAGTTCACCGTTAAACGCCTGCAGCTTAAGCCCCGTATTGCCCTGCTGCCGATGAATCCCGCCTACCCCACCCTCTATCCGGAAGAACTGCAGATATTCGGCGTGGTGACGGCATTCATACACAAGACGCGGGGTAGTAACTGATGTTCGCTTTGGCTGACGTCAACAGCTTCTACGCTAGCTGTGAAAAAGTATTTCGTCCTGACCTGCGTAACAGGCCCGTTGTGGTGCTCAGTAACAATGATGGTTGCGTCATCGCGCGCAGTGCCGAAGCGAAACTGCTGGGTATTAAAATGGGCGTCCCCTGGTTCCAGCTGAAGACGGTACAATTCCCGGAGCCGGTCATCACGTTCTCGAGCAATTACGAGCTCTATGCGTCTATGTCGAACAGGGTTATGTCTCATCTCGAGGAGCTGGCGCCACGCGTGGAGCAGTACAGCATCGACGAGATGTTTCTGGACATTCGCGGCATAGACCGCTGCATCGATTTTGAGGACTTCGGTCGGCTATTGCGCGAGCACGTGCGTTCCGGAACGGGGCTGACAATCGGCGTCGGGATGGGGCCGACCAAAACGCTGGCTAAAAGCGCACAATGGGCGTCCAAAGAGTGGCCACAGTTCAGGGGGGTGCTTGCCCTGACGCCAGATAAGCCAAAGCGAACAGAGAAACTATTGTCGCTGCAGCCGGTAGAGGAAATCTGGGGAGTTGGCCGCAGGATATCCAGGAAACTGGGTACAATGGGTATCACCACTGCACTGCAGCTGGCGCGCGCGAACCCTGTATTTATCAGGAAAAATTTCAGCGTTGTGCTGGAGAGAACCGTCCGGGAACTCAACGGAGAAAGCTGTGTTTCGCTGGAAGAAGCGCCCCCGCCGAAACAGCAGATTGTCTGCAGCCGGTCATTTGGGGAGCGTGTCACGACGTATGAAGCTATGCGGCAGGCAGTCTGTCAGTACGCTGAGCGTGCAGCTGAAAAGCTGCGTGCCGAGCGGCAGTTCTGCAGACATATTGCTGTATTTGTAAAAACGTCACCGTTCGCGGTGAACGAACCGTATTACGGGAATGTGGCCAGCGAGAAGCTACTGACTCCCATGCAGGATACCAGGGACATTATAGCCGCAGCGGTGAAAGCCCTGGATCGGATCTGGGTGAATGGGCATCGATACGCAAAAGCGGGTTGCATGCTCAACGATTTCACGCCTACGGGGGTTTCGCAGCTGAACCTGTTCGATGATATTCAGCCCAGAAGCAACAGCAACCAGCTGATGAAAGTCGTGGACGGTATTAACCATTCCGGACTGGGAAAAGTGTGGTTTGCGGGACGAGGCATCGCTCCTGACTGGCAGATGAAACGAGAAATGCTTTCACCATCTTATACTACACGCTGGAGTGATCTCCCTGTGGCTACGATACGATGATCTGCAACCAAAAGATTTCGCATGCGAAATCACTTCTTTTGCGCGCCTTCCGTTAAATAGTGCGTGACTGTTGTTTCTGATGTTGAGTAATCAACACCTTCTATTTTATGAATTTCTATGCCATCGAGTTTTAACTCAAGTATATCTTCCCTATTTTTCTTACTTGAGAGCGCTTTAAATTCACGACGGAAATCTTCGGGAGTTGTCGTTATCTCTGGGGCAAAGTATGAGATATCAGCATCTTGCTGATACAGATCTACGCCAGCTTCCCGGTACCTTCGGTCTGCATTCAGTACCCCAGATGATTTATGAAACAGGATAATATTCCTGACAGATGGGTCGGTGTTTTCCTTTGGCTTTTGTGCAGAAGTGAACAGTATCCCATCGAGATCGTAGCGTTCAGAAGTTGAAAGATAATCTGCGATAGCTTGTGTCAGCAGGTAATTTGCTTCTTCAAGTTCAGGAACAACCGGCATAACAAGCTTTCTGGAGAGGTACTGAATAAAACTACTGCGTTCATATCGAAGAAGATACTCAGGGTCAAAACGGCTAAACCCGTTAACAGCCAGCCCTCTGAGACTGGACAGATCGAGTAATCGGACTGTCCGCAGCAAAGCGAACTCTGCAACTGCTACATAGCTCCCTACAGGTGGTCGCACTTCGGATATAGCATTTTTTTTGGACGTAGCGCCATAGAAGACTGAGATACCTCTTGCATTCATTCTACCAGATGGTGTCAGTTCAGGGGGAGGAGGACCAAAACTCGACTCGGGCATTCTTAATGAAGCTTCAAGTGCATCTTCTGACTGAAAAATTCGACCACGGAAAATTGATGTGTTTGGCTCAAAATCGATAAATGCTGAGGGATGATTTTCGTAAAGATAGCCAAAAACTTCTTCAAAAGTAGCCATCGCATCCATATTAAAGAATCGATTACTCTCCCGAAGTTTCCTTTCCATTGAATTCCATTTTCTGGACAAGTTTCCTGAAATGGTTACAGCTTCAACAAAATGTGGATCATCACCATATTTTCTTTCATGTGAGCTCCAGTCAAACCATAACTCATCGAGCAGTTCCGATAAGTCATTGATGGTATTATCATTGCCTGTAACCTCTAGCTCCAGAAGTGAGAAGAGTGGTTCACCTTCATACTCTTCCAGATAATGGTTATATTCTCCGCCTCTATAATAGTTTTCAATCAACCAGTCGACCTTTTCAGCCAGTGTTTCCATCGACATCGTCATCTCTTCGGAGTCACAATAATCGCATGATTCTGAGGCATCAGGATCGCTTGCGATGATATTGTTCAGATAACGGTCATCGTTCAGACACTGCCTGCAAATTCTCTTTGAACCCGGCACTCTGTTTAATCCTTAGGTTAGATAGATTTCGCATGCGAAATATTTTGGTTCAATCACGTCGATGCAGCTGTATAAGTGCCTCAGAAGGACGATAGTGCTGCTTTGCCCACCGCCCGTAATTATTAACGGACTCATACTGACGCTCTGCAGCACCATCACGGTAATACAGTATATGGATAATCCCATTTAGCTGCAGATAGCTGGCTACCGTGGTTACATTATTGCGAACGAAGCGCGTGTGGCTCTGGAAAGTATCAAGATCAACTCCGTCCTGTCCGCTATCAAGCGCATCAAGAATAAAAGCGATTAACGCAGAAGCGATAGAACGTCTGCCAGAGACTGCGATACAAGCATCAAGCTCTTGAAAGGTCATCTGGATTTCCTGTTGTAACGGTAGTGGGCATCCTCTTCAATTGCAGCCACGAACCATCCGGTAGCAGTTTGCCTGTCTATACTATCAGGCAAGGAAGCGACTAACTGCTCAAGTGGAAGTGTACGATTGGATCTGAATATCAGCGCCGACATTCCACACCAGTCCTGGTTACTTTCTGGCTTCCAGCCGATGCTGAGCATCAACGTTAGCGCAGTCTGAGCCGCCCACAACGGAGTTTCAGCCGGGTTAGAGGACCATGAAAGTAACGCCGCTCCGGGTACGGGCCTGCTTCTTGTAACGTATCCAAGATTGATAGCCGCTTCGGTTAATGCGGCAGCAGCTTCGGATTGGGTTCCGGGATATCGAAGCGCCCAGAGGCGGACAATTCGGCCACGGAATGCCGTGGCCATTTCGGTGAACGGGGTAGATTTCATCACAAAGAGCGCATCCCTTTGACGCGTAGTTCAGAAGCCTCAATTGAAATCTCACCAATTTCCAGTTTAACCCACACATACCCCGCTTCGTCTGGCGCGCGGTCAGTCATTATTACCCCTTGCTGGCCGTCAATCTCAACAACAACCTGCCAAGTTTTTACACCTGAATTTCTGTCCGAAGGCTTGGTTGGTTTTTTGTTCTGAGCCTTCGATTTCGCATGCGAAATCTCACCTTTGCTTTTGTTCTTCACTTCATCAAGAACCGCTTTAACCTGCGCGCGTGAAATACCAGACACCCTCGCAGCTGCGACAAGCTTCTCGGCCTCTTCGGGAGACTTTTCATTTACCTGTATCAGTGTGTATGCCAGATCAACATCAGATGTGACTTTATCCCTGAGAAGGGCGGTAACATTTTCCGGTGCATCAATGAGACGAAGGTGTTTACTGACAAATGAGGTAGGCTTACCCATTGTTTTTGCGATCTGCTCACCCGTCATATTGAACTGATGCTTGAGCTCATAGAACGATTTTGCGGTCGCTAATGGTTTCAAACCAGACTGCTGCAGGTTTTCAATAAGCTGACCGATGATGCGTTCTTTTCTTTCCCGTGGTGGTTTACCAACATAAATATCAATATGGGTATCACCACGTTTTCGAGCAGTGCGAACACGCGTTTCGCCTAACCATATCTGGTAGCCACGTCTGTCACGAGGATAACAACGAGGCGGGGTAAGCATCCCTATAGTTTCGAAGGTATCAGACATACCATCGATGATATCTTCCTCGAAGTCTTCTTCAGGTCGCACTTGTTCTTCAGCATAAACCAGATTTATATCGACGCGGATTATCTGTCCATCAGGTTCGATATCCGGGCGGGCAATATCCGCCATAATCTGGTGCGCAGCTATATCATGGCTCTGCTCATCTGGCTGTTTATTTGCAATGACCTGTTCAATATCAGAAACAACAGCAGCATTCTTTTTCATTTCCTGCTGCGCCTGGAGTCGCTTCATAAACGGTTTTTTGGCCATTACTTACCTCCTGCGAGCATAATAATTTTCTGGGTAAGTTCTTTATACTGAATTGCAGGAAGACACTTAGGGTCATATTCATCAAAGGAGAGACCAAGTTCGATCGCTTCTTTTGCAGCAGCAGGTACAAATGATATATAGGCGAGAATGTATTCTTCAGAGTAGCCTTTTCCTTGAATAATCTCGATGAGAAGATTTAGATTCAGTGTATCAATAGGCCCCAGATATCCTTCTTTAAGCGGTTTTTTATAATTTTTCACCTGCGTCTGAGTTACATATGTCCCCATGAATTGCAGCGAAGGATTATAGTTCCGCTTAATTTTCTGCATATAAGTAAGCTGTTTACCAACTGCATTACGGGCCTGCTTCTCCAGCAGGGTAGGGATCAGAAGGTAATCAGCTGACATATGCGCTGCGATCATAACATTTGAATACGATGGAGCTGAATCAGCAATAATAAAATCAAACTGTTTCTTTAGTTCTTCAATGCGGTCCCTGAAGTCGAACATGCAGTCGCTGTTGCGGTAGTTAATTTCATTAAGTTCACTGGTTGCACCGATAAAGAAACGCCCACCAGGAAGCTCAATCGGTCGAACCTCTGTTTCCGGAAAGAAAAGCTGATATGTATTCGCCTCACCAGGTGTAAAACTGTTACTTAAAGGTTCGCGTTCTATCTCATAAGGTAAGTCATCGGGGAAAGCTCTCTCTGTCAGACCAGTTGTCCAGTCCATATCAATTTCAAGCACGCGGAAACCAGCTTTACGAAGATCATGTGCAATTTCACTGGATGACTGCGATTTAACGATTCCGCCCTTCTGGCTACATACAACGATCAGTTTTCCGATAGGTCCAATTTTCAGTGTCATGTAACAGTCCTTAAGATTTCGCATGCGAAATGTTTGAGAAGGGGCGGCACGGCTTGAAAGAGTATTTCAATAATGAAATGAATTTATTGCGGTATTTCATACACACTCCTGTGAGTCAGGCGTTTCGCCAGATGCAGAAGCAGCTATCTGCCACTGCGTTTGTTGTCGTGATTTTATGACAACACAAACAGTATACAGAGAAACTTTAGACTATCAACAATGATATGCAATAGATTTCGCATGCGAAATCACGTTTTGATTAATTGCTTTACTCCGGTTGTCTAACAGGAGCCCAATCCACCGGTGCCGTCGCAGAACTGCAGGCAAATCCTTCCCGTTACGTTTTCCCCACACCAGCCTAGACGTTAGCGTCATTCTGTCCAAAAAAAAGCCGCATGTGCGGCTTTGATTCAAAAGTGATAAACTTTTTTAACTTCTATTTTTTCTTCGTCAGTAAGTTGATCAGCGTGAACATATTGGCTTGTGAAACCCGGTGGAGCCGTAAACAGTGCCGGAACATCGCCCTTAAACATTGATATCAGCCCTTTCACGGCGTAACCATCTGATGCCCAAACCGCAACCGGATATACTTTAACCTGACCATTTTCAGCTTTAACTCTGAGAAACCAGTTATTAGCCTAGGTAATACTTGTATAGCCGGTTCCCTCTGGATTCGAATCTAATAACTTACTCATATATACCCTCTTTTTATAGGCCTTTAATTTCGTGCGGTTATTGTACACATCACGGACTGGTTTGGACACACAGCAATTCTGTCCAAGATTAATAACCTCGAACTGCCACTACAATGCCGCACATGATGCAAAGGACAATTACCCAAAGAATGACTGGCATTGGATTGCCATTTTTAGCTTCAGATGCCAAATACGCATTAAATTCTTTTTTACTTTGTCTTCGACCATGAGATGTAGAGAAATTGTGTTGCCTTAGTGGAACAGTACCAGACTCAACATATTGCTTAGCTGCTGCTAATGTGGGGACAGGTCCAAAATCATGAGCGCCATTAGCATCAACAATAAGCCACCCAGAGTTATTTTTTATAATGCAACGCCCATCATCTACTGCGTATCTTCCGGCCTGAATTCTGGTTACCTTAGCCAAGGTTTGCTCCGTGTTGTCTAATGCCCAACGGGCTACTTCGTTCATCAGTAAAAGTTTACAACCTTATCCCCGCGCCGCAATGGGGTGGACATTCCGGCACTATCGGAAAAAGTGTGCCAGAAAATATTTCAGGTGACCGTATTTAATTTTGTCGACCCACCGCGCAAACCGTGAGTCTGTTCAGAGCTTGCATCTGAGCAGGCGAAGGGTTGGACAAGCCCGGCGGGCGCGTCAGCCTGTAACATTGGGGTATACCCCAGTATGACCACGAATGTGTGTTCTAATGAGTGCCAATGTTACCATATTAATGATACCATTAATCATGCGACCATTTTAACGTGACCAGGTTATGCAAAAATGCTCATTTTCGGCTATCTTCGCGCATCCACGTCCGGGCAGGATGTAACCCGGGCAAAAGAAGCTCTGAAAAATTTTGCACGTCACCACAACCACCGCATTGCCGGCTGGTATGTGGATAACGTGTCCGGCACCACAATGA
>NZ_FXAS01000060.1:0-11125 GCF_900177785.1 Cedecea sp. NFIX57
GGCCAGCCCGTCTCCCCCGGACGCACAACCTGCGGGAATGCACTGTGAAATCACTGTCGGCAGAGCCAGAATACGGCTCTCCGGAGAACTGACCCCCACGCTGCTGCGAACCCTGCTGCGCGAGCTGAAAGGAGCGGGCAAGTGATCTCACTCCCTGCCGGTACCTGTATCTGGCTGGTTGCCGGGATACCGGGAACGTGCTGCGAGGGGTTGCGAGAGGCCGGCATTATACTTTACCAGTTTCAGAACGGGAAACGTGCCGCAGTGCACCTGATGGACGCTGAGGCGGAACAGGCAGGCACAGTCGGCCGCACTGGGCTGCCCAGCAGGAACACCCGTAGTCTCTCCTTTCCACCGCCGGTCTGTTGCAGACTAGCCGGGTGTTGTTGTGCCTGTTTCTCCGTTTACCATCAGGGTCCCCCGCGAATCATCTTTTGATATATACCCGCGTGCAAAAACATATTGGGGATTACCCAGCTTTTTTGGCATGTGACGTGAATGCTGTCCTCCCGGCAAATGTTCGAACTCGTGCGCAAAAGCCATATCGGCGCTTCCCTGTTTTGCACAAACTCACCGTGGTATAATCAAGCTCAGAGTGGCTGGCACTTGTCGGCGGCGAAATACAGCTGGCGAGCCCGTAAGACATATCGTCCTATGGGGGCAAGTAAAGCAACTACATCCGCCTATCGGGCGTCACGCAATTCAGATACCATTTGCCAGTCGGATCCCCGAACGAAGACATTTTTGCTCCAGTCGAAAATTCCCCCTTCTTTCAGCAGCGCTGTGATTTCTGTCTGTTTCAGTGCGCCCAGCTTATCAACCCTGACCGCAATACCTGTATTACGGAACTCGGTGTTGAGGGCTACAGGGGGAGAATGGCAATTTTGCAGGTAGTGTATTATCTTCACCGGCTTGCCGGAGTCACAACAGCCACCAGTTGAAACGGCGACAGAACTACTTATTTTCTCTGCGTGGAGATGAAATAGCTCAGTCAGTGGTGGGGCATGACTTATTGTCGCCTTACCGGGGCTGGCTGACTCAATAATGTAGTATCTGTTCTTTCAGATACACAGAGCTTGCCAGGTGAAAACCAACTGTGCTGTCTCCCGGTATGCCTATGAAAGTATAAATCGCCCGGCTATCAGGTTGGGCACCATAAAAAACAGGGTAAATTCGGCCACCAATGGCGCCAGATGTCGTGCATCTTTGCAAAATGGCATGTGATGGATATCATTGTAATGACCGAAAAAATTACCCAAGCACAGACTGTGGCAGGTCTTGAGCAACATACAATAGTATTAAATCCACTCTGCTTATTCACCCCCATTCAATTTGTTTGAATGTCGCTCGCCAGGCTGTTTTATTCGATAATAGTGCCTTTGCAGTCTGTTTCTTTGTGCCTAAAAAAGATCAGCGTGCATTCAAACAAAATGGGACATAATGTTCGCGGAGCATGAACACGATGAGCTGAGACAGATTTTTCATGCCGAGATAAGCTGAGACTTTTCTCAGGTTGTAGTAAACGGTTTTAGGTGAAAGATTCATTCTGGAGGCAATACAATCGATAGACTCTCCCTTACAAACCCATTCCAGCATTTGTGCCTGTCTCGGATCCAGATAGCCCATCTTACGCCTGTTTTCATAGTACGTGACTATGTCATTAAAATTATTGACCGCGGAGTTTAATGCCTTCAGACTTGAAATAAGTGATTCAATAGAGTCTTTAGTAGATAGGATCCATGGGCAGCACTCCCCGTCAGATTGTTGAGCTGGCTTATTATCATCAATAATTATGATATGCATATCAGGCTTAACGGCATTTACCCTTCTTAGATGATTCAACAGATCAGAGAAACTACTGAAAAGTATTGCATCAATGATATACAGAACGCCCATGTCGGTTGAAAAAAAACGCTCTGTGCAGAATTTAAGTGTCACTTCAAGAAATGGCACATTAGTCCGTATAAGTACACGACTGTTGTTGCCATACCGGTACTCGGTTATGTCAGGGAATTTTTGATATGCCATTTCATTCACTCATGTCATGCGAACTGCTATGCGTTAATGAGGTGTGCTAAAGTCCGTTCACAGTACAGGAACTGACATAATAGGCACCTCTCTTGGACGCATTAATGTTCTCAAAAAGAAAGTCTTTATGAAATGTTAAACTGATTTGATGTCATTAATTAGTTTTTAATTTCAGTTTTATTTTATTTTTTAACTTTTTATACTTTTTGTGGTTAGGTTATTATGTTTTTGCTTTATTAATTCATGGGATTGCATACCAGAACAGGAGAGTATAGGTTGCGAATGAGGTAGGAATTGTGGAGTGTTTTGTCAAGAGCAATAACAGTGAAGGGGCTTAATATGTATCGTACATACAGAGTATCAGGCAGGTTATCGCCGGTAAGGCTCTGTACTGAGGCTTGCTTAATATCATAGAAGACCTGATCATAGGACACAGTGTGAAGTGAGATTTTAATTATTTTCTGGACTGTATAAGTATCACTTTGTGTATGGAAAATACCGTTGACTGAGATATAACCCTGTCCATCGTCAAGCATGAATGTATAAATGCCACTAAACGTGGGGTAGGTTTCATTATCACCAAAAACAGAATTTATTTGACTGCTGCAATGAATTAGAACTTTATGTGTGCTTTTTATAAAATAGAAAGCCATAATGACGACGATAAATAATGCGGTTAAAGACAGTGTTAGTCTATTTTTCCTGCAGAAAAATAAGTGTTGTCGCATGTGTGATTTTCCTTCATTTTTTTACAATATGAATAAAATTGCTTGGTCTCGTAGACATTATCGTGACCGTTGGTGTCAGGGCGTTGAATATGTATAAGTACCATGTCGTCGGCATCACAACGTAGACCATTTTTAGTGATAAATTCATAAGCCTTTTTTTGATAGTACATTGAAACAGTCTGTGATATGTCAGGATTCATTATGTAAACGTGGCAACCTTTAATTGTGCTCAGTGTATACCAGTTAATGTCACTTTCTTTCCCCGTATTAAAGAAAAATAAATATATAATGGTTGTAAGTACAGCGCAGAAAATAATAATGTAACAAATAGTATTGTTTTTATTTTTTTTCCACTTTATTTCTTCATTTTCATTGTGAATGGTTTCTGATATCCCGGTTGTTTGTGTAATCGTTGCGTTAAAAATAAAACCAAGTTTTGGCTTCGTGATCAGTACGTCATCACCAAGGCCATAAGAAGACAAGATTTTTCTGAGATAACTCATTTGAGTCGCCAGGGCTGTTCCTGATGGTGTCAGGTCGTGCATTTCCCACACATGATAAAAAATTTCTTCACGTGTAATCAGTCTGTTGCTGTTTTTAACAAAGTAGGTCAGTAAACGCAGTGGCACGGCAGAAATGATAAGTTGCGTGGATTCATCGTCTGGGGTCGTGATACCGGACTGTGTTACTATAATTTTATTATCTACAGAGTATTGCATAAGTAATCATTTTTAATAGAAAAGTATGTTTTCGTGTGGGTGACATCCTGGGGATTTGCATGCATCCGGTCACTTTGCATCATATTGATGTCTGGAGTGCATCGTCTAAAGTCGCCTTCGTGTGACATCATACCCCCTGACTTGTATTGAGAACGGTACGATATAATCAGATAATTCATTGTCAGATTCCCGTGGTTGACAACGTTGTCGGTCATGGGCCCTAGTGTATATGTATCGCCTGTGTAACCGGCAAATCGGAACACTAAAATATTAGCAGGGTGGCCAGAATATGCTGCCCGAGACTGAGAAAACCGTCCCTTTATGATCACCTGCGTGCGATCCGAATACCATGTTTTACCTGACTTTCCGGGAGTACTGATTCTTAACCTGATGATCTTTTTTTGTTAAATGAGAAAGTCGCCGGACTCTCTTCAGAAATATTTGCGATTAATGAGTCCAGAAACCGGCAGGAACTCAACGATTAGCAGACATAATCACCTACATTAAAAAAATTGGGACGATGAGCCAGAAAGATCGTTGATTGTTTTCAACTTGAAAATTTCTAAATCAAAGTACCGGGCAAGCATATTGTATCATTCCAGAACGCTTGTTTCTGTGTGCCAGCAAGCTGAATTCAGAGTTTTCCGGGCTTCTTTCCCGGCGCTCTCAATAGTATTGGCATGCCTCTTGGTCCTATATTAACGTGGAAAAGGGTACGTACAATGATAACTATGTCGGATAACGTTGCTGCTTTTTGTCTGTATGATTTCTGCATGGAGGGGAACTGGTCTGTCTGTTAACGCAGGTGCAGACAGGCAGAAAACGAGGTTGTAGCTTATCAAACCCTGTTTATTACCACGCGAGCCGGTGGGGGAATAGTAAAAAGTCATCCTCATAGAAAACAGAGACCAGTCGTTAAACTCATGTTGAATGATCGATCATCAGCTTTAGTATCTCTCAGGTAGAACCGGACGTTATCGACAGTGATGCCGTGCTTCACCGATATTGCCTGACCAGCATCATATTTGATCAAGAAAAGGGGTATATTAATATAGATGTGGGCTCTTAAAAGCAAAAAGATGCGCGCGATCTGGTGCCTGAGCGGACATAGTATTCGCCTCTGCCCTGGTGATGTTTATTTCCGTTTACCACCCTGATTCCGTTGGTTTGCTCGGTAACTTCTTGTGGGGACTAAAAAGGTGAACGGTAATAAATGGACTTCGTGTGGTAAGAATTGTAATCGACGGAGATGAATAAGTAACGATTACTTTGTGCCAATACCGTTGAGAAGAACACATGGACATTGAATACTTGTTACTCATTGAAAAATCTGTGGAACTCATGAATAATGGCCAAGCTATCACTTGACGCGCTGAAAATCATAAACCTAATTAAGCTTACAGGTTCGTTTTCGACAACCGCTAGGCTCATGAATAAAACACCTTCCGCGATATCATATCGGGTGATTTGTCTTGAGCGAAATTTAGGGGTGAAATTGTTCGACCGCAATGGCCCGCTTATCTCTCTTACAAAGGAAGGAGAAAATATTGCGACTGAAGGTGAATGGATCCTGAAGGCAATTGATAATCTTGAATGCAAGTTAATGATAAAAAACCCAAGGAACCCGGTGTTTAACTTGGGCGTGAGTGAATCATTCTCTATTAACCTGTTGGGAAGGTCATTACATGACTTTTCGGTTAAATACCCAAAAATAAAGATAAAAATAAATAAAATGAAGGATGGTTCAGAATGGGGTGATTTGGAAAGTTCAAAGTTGGACTTTGTCATTTCCAACATATCATGTCCTTCCCAGGTTGATGTGAAAAGTAAATTTATTGGAGAGAATAAATTAATATTTTGTGCGGCGCCAGAATATATTGAAAGAAATCATAAAAAAATTTGGTGTCAAAAAGATGCAGAAGACGAGTTGTTAGCGATAATTACAAACAGCAGTCTGGATTCACACGTCAGATATGATATTACACAACTTAAAATAAAAAATAAAATTCTCGTTAATGATTTTTTTACACAGTTTTCTCTGCTCGAGGAGGGATATGGAATCGGTATTGTGCCTATGCTTGCTGTCAAGAAACAACTCGATAATCAAACACTCAGTATTGTTGATCTGGGATATGAACTTGGGCGGGAACCCGTTTGGGTTGGATGGGAAAACCGTAACCCGTCTCGCTATAAATCCTGGTGGATAGAAGAGCTGGATAAACTGAAAATAGCCATTCAGTTTGATGAACAGGATGCGGTACAGTGAAAATATAACTGTCTGTATAGGTCAAAAAATGCGCTGTTGTGACCCGATCTGGATTCCACATGAGTTATCAATTTCGTGGTGTCATCACGTAGGGTGATCTCTTCCCTGAAAACAGT
Source organism: Cedecea sp. NFIX57 (assembly GCF_900177785.1). Classification (NCBI taxonomy): domain Bacteria; kingdom Pseudomonadati; phylum Pseudomonadota; class Gammaproteobacteria; order Enterobacterales; family Enterobacteriaceae; genus Cedecea; species Cedecea sp. NFIX57. Next base: position 5,858 of record NZ_FXAS01000060.1, read on the forward strand.
ACCAGTCTAAACTGAAGTATCCGGTCTTTCTTTCATCAAACAAAGAGGCCATTCCGTCATGAAAAAGACCCGCTATACCGAAGAGCAGATCGCGTTTGCGCTGAAACAGGCAGAAACCGGCACCCGGGTGGAGGAAGTGTGCAGAAAGATGGGCATTTCTGAAGCCACTTTTTACAACTGGAAGAAAAAGTTTGGCGGGATGGGCGTGACAGAATTGCGCCGTCTACGGCAACTGGAGGATGAAAATCAGCGGCTCCGTCGTCTGGTGGCAGACCTCAGTCTGGACAAGGAAATGCTCCAGGATGTCATTCGAAAAAAGTTCTGAGGCCCGTCCAGAAACGGGAAGCTGTGACTTATCTGCTGGACGCCTACCGAATTGGTTTGCGCCGTGGCTGCCGTCTGATGATGCAGAGTCGCACGGTGTACAACTACCGTAGCTGCCGCGATGACAGGGCCCTGACTCAGAGGATAAGAGAGATTGCAGCAGCGCGAGTTCGCTACGGTTGCCAGCGCATTCATATTCTTTTACGGCGGGAAGGCTGGTTAATAAATCATAAGAAAACCCATCGGATTTACTGCCTGGAGCGGCTGAACCTGCGGTCAAAACGCCCACGGCGTCACGTGACTGCCAGGCACAGGCGTATCCGCCCGACCGTGACCGCTGTGGATCAGTGCTGGAGCATGGATTTCGTTGCTGATAATCTGTTCAACGGACGCAGGATCCGGACCCTGACTGTAGTCGATAATTTTAGTCGTGAATGCGTGGCGATTGAGGTAGGCCAGGGACTTCGCGGTGACGATGTGGTCGCCGTGATGGAACGGATCAGGCAGACACAGCAGCGTGTACCACAGCGGCTACAGACGGACAACGGCAGCGAATTTATCTCGAAAACGCTGGATCGCTGGGCGTATGAAAACAGGGTAACGATGGACTTCTCCCGCCCCGGGAAGCCCACTGATAACGCCCTGGTTGAGTCATTTAACGGCAGCCTGCGTGATGAATGTCTGAACCTGCGCTGGTTCCTGTCACTGGAAGATGCTCAGGAGAAGGTCGAGTGCTGGCGACAGGAATATAACCAGCAACGACCTCATTCATCATTAAACAACCTGACACCGGAGGAATTTATCCGAAGTCTATAAAAAGGTCCGGACCTCTGATTTAACCTGGCATCGATATTGGGAAGGGATCAGTTTTCAGATAAGTTTTAGTGTTTATATACTGAATGGCAATCGCGTATGAGCAGCTAACTTTATTAATAATTTAAGGGACTAAAGTCATACAGATAGACCATATTCCCGCCATTATTCTGGCACAAGCGAGACAGGTGACGATGGTATTTTAAGACCCGGCTCATTGACCTGGTAATTACCACACCTGACGCAGGACTTAAAAATCCTGCAGGATCCTGTGAAAATAATGAGTTAAAATGAAATGGTGGCGCTCATATTCAAATATCATGCAGTAATAAGACTCTACTTAGAGTCCTGATGCGACTCCAATCAGACTATCACAACAAAAACATAGAATTATAATGAGTAAAGTCTAATTCAGACTCTGATATGATGTATACTTTGTAACTAGGCTCTAAATCAGACTCCATGATAAATTGTGACATAGAGTCTGATTCAGTCCGTCTTTAAACCGGAAGACGAACGTTGAAATAATGAATATAAGAGAGATGAGAGCATGCCAAGAGCACAGGTCTACATTGATAAAAATAGTTATGAGCGGGTTCATCAGATTGTGGAAGAAAAAAGGAATGACGGAGCTGATTTCAGCCAGGCAAATATTTCTTCAGTCTGTGGCATGCTTCTTGATCTCGGCCTTCGAGTCTATTCTGCTCAAAAGAAAAGAGAGACTGAGGGCGAAGAAAATAGAACCGATAACGATGCGGGGCAGGCTGATTTTAATCGGATACTGATGGATTATATGCTGAAAACCAGCTATGCATCGACGATGCTCCTCCGTATGGTTAGTGAGATTGATGAGGTGAAATCCCACGGGGGATACCAGTTTGAATCAATCAGAGCTGAAATACGGCGAAACTCAGCTCTTCAGCTGGGCCGGATTTTTGGCGCTGGCGGCTGAACATTGTTTCAACCACCAGATCTTAATGCGTATTCTATGAAATTACAGCCTGTACAGAAGAATTCTCTTAAATAGCAGTCAAAAATAACCATAACTCTTGCAATAAATTTTCTCGACCTGCATTTTGTTGAGGGTATATATTTTAACTTTAGCACGCAAACATAAGATGCATCCCCTGCACAATAGGAGGATGGTTATGGCTGTTCTCGATCCTATGGATCTCTCTGCCGGATCACAAGACTTCCATCATGATTTTTATGAGTTTTATAAAAATCACAGTGGAATATGGTACATAAAATCCGCAGGCCACTATTTTATGGATTGCAGTATTGCGTTTTTATCCCGATTTTCCCCACAGATAACCCCCGTTGCCGGAATGACGGATCGGAGCGTTTTTGCTGCGCCAGAGCATAATATCAGGTTGATGCATGAATTTGAGACACGAACTGTGGCGCTCGGGGAAGAGACGGTTCTTTTTTCATGGGGATATTTCACTGACATCAATGGTGTTAAGTCATTTATCGTCAGGCTGGTTCCCATTCTGCTTGCAGGGAATAAATGTACCTTGATTTTTCTCACCGAACTTTCATCTCTTCATCAGGTCACTGACTGGCTTCCGACGGTTATTCCGGAACTAAAAAAAGCCTCCCTTAACATTATTGATTCAGACAGATTCACCGGGGTATCACCTACATCTGTTTTGACCAGGAAAGAGTGGGTTGTAGCCTGGTTAACGATTGCAGGTAGATCCAACCGGTGGATAGCTGAATACATGAAAGTATCCAGGCAGGTTATAGATCGACATCTCAGCAGTATCTACCTGAAGCTTAATCTTTCTAACAGGGATGCACTTTTGCACCTTTCTGGACACTATGGCTGGCTTAATATTATTCCTGAACAGTTTGTTTCTGAGCCCACGTTATTGCCTCTTGAATAGGTCCAATATGGTGGAGATGCTCCCTACTGCCTTGCAGTAATAAAAACAATTTAGGTGATTGCAGTAATCTGGAAATTGACTTTTATCAAAAACTCAGCTGATAGAAAATATATGCTCTCGCACAAAAAAGATACAATCCTATTTGATTTATAGACATAGACACACTGTATAAATTCACAACGGGCAGATGCCCGCCCTTTAAAAGCCCCTTTTTTATGAAAGTATTTCTCTACTTAACTAGGAGAAATGTTTATGACCACACCTATCAACGATCCTGAACACCCGGCCAACCCCCCGGTGGAAACCCGCTTTTTGCTGACGCTGACAACGAAGAAGGACGTGCGCACTCGCAGTGCTGAGGCGCGACTTCGGCTCTACCATAGCCTGAAGACGATCCCCGTGCTGACCGGTGATCCACGCGACATCATGACGCTGTAGTGTTCAGCCCGGCCACTGCCCGTCCCCAAAACATGTTTTTTGCACCACCCGCTTTTTATTCCCGAAAAAGCGGCGGGCTTCCCTTTGCCCGAACCCCGTCGGGGCATTCTGGCCCCACGACAGGTGTGACACCCTAGGGCGGTAGCATGTCTGTTTCCTGGCGAGGCTTCTCTCTTATTTTGGCTTTCTCTCCCGGCTTATTTTCACTGGAGGTTCGTATGTCCCCGGAAATAAAACACTGGCGTGAACAGGTGATTGCATTCTCGGCGCTGAAACTGCGCTATCGGCATCTCTATCGCAATGAACATGCCCGCAGTCGCGATATTGCGGACCTCCTGGTGCAGATAGAGCCGTACCGGGTGAGGTGCCCGTCGGGTAAAGCCGATTTACGGCGCCCCTGAGACACCATTTTTACCGTGGGCAGGGTCGCCGGTCCGCTGTAACAACGTTGTTTTAACTCACTGTTTCAGAAGGATTCAATAATGGAAGTGGTACTGAGTCATCGCGGCGCTTTCTTCGCCGTGAAACAAAAGGTGTTGCGCCGGAAGGTGGCGCACGTCCTGGTGATGGTCCTGCTGGCCTGCGCGCTGTTCCTGGTGCTGCAGCATGGGGCGTTTGCCGCCGGGGCAACCAAAGACCTGCTCAAGGTCGGGGATGATGCGGTGAAGGGCACCTTCGGGCAGGACTCCTCCTTGATGAAGTGGCTGCTGATTGGGGAGGTGGTGGTGGCCATCGCCACCTATATCGGGACCCGCAGCTTCAAGGTGTTGGGCGGCATTATCGTGCTGTCCGTGTTCATCAACGTGGCGTTCGCCATCATCGGATAAGAGGAAAGCACGGTGCCGGGAGATGAACTGAAAAAATTTCTTTTCCCGAAAACGCTCGGGGAGCAGATGCGGGTTTTCGGCATGCCGCTGGATGAGTTTATTCCCTCTGTTCCCCCGTTTCTGATTGCCATCTGGGAGAAGCATGCCCTGGGCGGGCTGATTTACGGTGTGCTCGCCTGGCTCTTCATTCACTGGCTCAAACGGGGGAAGGGCAGCATGTGGCTGTACAACCTGCTCTACTGGTACCTGCCGACGGAACTGTTCCGGGTGGTGTACCGCAAAATTCCCGGGTCCTGTTTTCGGCAATGGATTAAATAAAGGCGGTAACCATGTCCTTAAAAGCGAAGGTCTCCGGTGGCAGGGTGGTGGGGTACCTGATTGTCAGCCTGTTCGGCCTGTTGGCGTTGTCGATAACTGGCAATATCTATCTCGGAGTTACCAACCACTCTCTCGTTAACCAGCGGGAGAAAATCGTGGTGCCGATGGCGTTTAATGCCCCGTTTGTGGTCTCGGAAAAACAGGCCAGTGCGCCCTTTCTGCAGATGATGGCCCTCTCCTTCCTTTCCCTGCGTCTCAACGTCTCGCCACAGACGGTCGACCAGCAGCATGTGTTTTTGCTGTCGTTCGTCCGCGCCGGGGCGAGGGAGAGATTTGCCCCAGTGCTGACTCAGGAGGCGAAGCGCATCAAGGACAACGACGTGACGTCGGCCTTCTATCAGGACGCTATCCAGGTGTACCCGGCGGCCGGGGTGGTGGATATCCGGGGCGTGCTGAAGACCTGGATTGGACACAGCCAGCCGCTGTCGGAAATTCGTCACTACCGACTGATGCTGGATTACCGGGCCGGGGTGACCACGATAGAGAAGTTCATTGAGGTAAATGTGTTCTGGTCAAGTTAATCAGGACACTTTTTTATCAGACATCTGTTCATAGCGTACCGGAGATATTTCCCCGTTCGCCGTATGATTTCTGTCAAG
>NZ_FXAS01000062.1:0-9871 GCF_900177785.1 Cedecea sp. NFIX57
CAGCCCCTGACGGGCAATAACCATCATGTGAAATTCCTCAGAGTAACGGGCCGTCTTCCCCGGCATCAGATTCAGGTTTGGATTTGGCCGGGACCAGCACCGTATCATCCGCCACGGGCTGGCCCTGAAGCTGCCAGGCCGCATGCGTGGCCCGGTGCTCTCGTGGGGCATCATCCAGCTGGCCTTTCCACAGCACAAAGTCGTGGTCCGGGTGCGTGTCATACTCGGGCGCGACCGGCCAGCTTCCGTTCTCCATGGCGTCTTCATACCAGAAGGTCGAAAACTGACACTCGTACATACCAATCGCTTTCTGACTGAATACCTGCCCGGTGATCATTTTTACCGTGGTGGGTGCCAGACGTCCGATCTCAAGCCCCAAATCCTGCCCCATCAGCAGGTGGCGCACGGCACGCACCAGGCGGTAACACCCCGGCTCATCAACTCGGGCTGCCCCCTGGCGGATAGCCTGATTACCTCGCAGGCTGTAATCGGCGACATAGACAGCAAAATTCCCGCTGACCTTATACCGGGTACGGCGGGTATCGTGGGGATGGCTGCCGGTGATACCGGTGAAGGTCACAAAGGCCCCCGGCAGTCGCTTGAGAATGACGCCGATATCGTTCGTCATCACATCCCATGAGACCACCCCGGATACCGCAATCCCCAGCCCCCGCTGCAGGCGGTCGCATATCCCTCGCTCAATCTGCATAAGCGTGACCATCAGTAGCATCCTCCGCCGGTCCGGTTACGGCTCCACAAATCCTCGCCGCCGCTGTAAAACACCACATCCGGCGAGGAGGGTTCCACGGTTTTACCGCCATCAGGCATACTGCCCAGCGAGACTTTCCCGGCTGCCACCTGCTTTAACCAGCAAATGTGAGTTTTCGAACTATTACATTGAATTTTAATGAATAATTAAATTGTTATTTTCTGTAAATACCCAGATGAGAACCCATAAGGGAATTTAACCAACGCGATGGCGTCTATTTTTTAAACAACTCATCCTGACGAGCACCGTCCAAAATCAAACCGTACCAGTCTGAAATTATTTCAGGCGGTTTTGATTCCAGAAAAATCATTTTCAGCTCATTTTTACGGCGAGTTAATTTTGTGTTAAATATGTAAAATCTGATTTTCACATTTACCCCAAAATCACCCCCAAAATGACTTTACCCCCACACCATTGATTTTTGCGTCGCGGACTCGGGCGCTGCATCAAAAAGTCTCTTTTCTGCGAAAAAGGTGTTGACAGCCATTGCGCTGAGGCGTATCACGCGCGCCCGCACCTGTGAGCAAAAAAATCGTGGTAACCGTGTAACCGTGTAACTTTTTCCGTAATACGTTGTTATTTATCGTGAAAAACGGTTACACATAAATCGGCGTCATGTGTAACCGTCCGGGATTTTCGTGTAACCTGCGCATTTTTTAACCCGTTAACTGCTTCGCTCCCGGAACTCATCCCGGTCTGACTGTGGTCGCATCATAGCGGTGCGGGGCAGTGCGTCCCGCCACGCCGCAGGAATGGTGTGTAATCAAATTGTGATGAGGTTATGAATTAAAATGATTGATATTAATGACAAGACGCTGGCGGCACTCTATGTCGCGCTGAAGCAAACCTTCCAGAATGCATTCACTGGCGTAAAGCCGCTTTATCCGGCCCTGACCACCCTTGTGCCGTCCACATCAGCCGCAGAAATCTACGGCTGGGCGGCAGACTTCCCGGCTATCCGGGAGTGGATTGGTGACAGGGAAATCCATAAGCTGGCGGAGTACGAATACGCGATTAAAAACCGCAAGTTCGAGTCAACCATCACCATTCCGGCTGACAAGATTGCCGATAACCAGCTGGCGATGTTCTCTAACATCACGGCGGAGATGGGGCAGCGTGCCGCCCGCCATCCTGACCAGTTGCTGTTTGAGCTGCTGCGCAATGGCACATCGGCCAAAGGCTACGATGGTGTCCCGTTTTTCGGGGAGCACAGCGTGTCGGGTCTCGCCGGGAAATCCGGCAAGGTCAGCAATGCTTCACTGGCCGCCAGCAAGCCGGATGCAAAATCCCCCTGGTATCTGCTTGACCTGAGCCGCGCCCTGCGCCCGTTTATCTGGCAGGAGCGCGAGAAGTACACCCTGACGGCCCTGACCGACCCACGCCAGAGCCGCGATGTGTTTATGCGGGATGAGTACCTCTACGGCATCCGGGGGCGGGGCAGCATGGGGTACGGGTTCTGGCAGATGGCGTTCATGAGCAATCTTGAGCTGACCGCTGACAACTTCACGGCCCTGCGCGGGCGTATGGTCAGCCAGCGTGACCATGCCGGGGATTTGCTGGGGATTAAACCGTCTGTGCTGCTGGTCGGGGAATCGAACCGCGAGGCGGCATTCTACATCGCGCAGGCGCAGACGCTGGCGGGGCAGGCCCCCAACCCGAACTACAATCTGGTTGATGTGTGGGTGACCCCGTTTATTGATTAATGCTCGTCACAGGCCGCACAGGGATGTGAATACGGCTGAGCTTGACAGGAGGTTAAGCGCGTGATCTGATGGGGTTCGGTTTTTCTCGTTATGTAACAGGCACCGGAAAAGGTATTCTCCGGTGCCTTTTTTATTTCTCGTCGTCCTCAGTCCGGGTGGTGCGGATAAATTCATACACACGCACCGCGCCATTATGCCCCGGCATCTTTGCCACCCGCTGAATGCGCCCGTCGCTGCCTTTCGCCAGCATACCCGCATCATGCAGCACCTGCGCGGCTTTGGCGGGGTCAAACCCTGCGGCTATCTCCTCGTTGAACACGCCCCGGAACACGTAATAAATATCTGCGCCGTCACGTTTCATGTGCCGCCCAGCTGTTTCCCGCGCCACCACCACGCCAACCAGCCGCCTGTGTTCATCGTCGCGAATAAAACGTCCCAGCGCGTTAATGGCAAACCAGTCTTCGGCCTGCTCGGTGATACGCAGGTCTTCGCGTTTGCCCGTGCCTGTGCGCATCAGCCATGCGGAAAAGCATTTTTCCACCGCCCGCTCACCGTCGCCGGCTTTCCATCCGGTCACCGAATGTCGCCCGGCCAGCTCCAGTGCGGCAGCGACCAGACCAAAGCGGGAAGTGACCCGGCGAGCCTGCCCGGAGGCTTCGGGCGGCAGCTTGTGGCGCCATCGCTGCAGCGTGTCGTTCACTGCCCCGGTAATGGCTTCCCGGTTGCGGGTGATTATATCCAGAAAGGCCAGCCCCGCCGTGCCGTGGTAGCGTTTCGCCTCCCGGCTGACGGCTTCGGCCAGCTCTCCGGCGCTGGCGTGGTGGTGCAGGTCTTCCCATGCTCCCAGTCCCGCGCCCGCATCGGCGGGCACATCGGGTAACCGCACCTCCTGCCCGGCGTGGATGGCCTGACCGTCCGCCATCATGAAGGTGTTGACCGCTTTTTCCCCCGTGGAGAGGACCAGCGTGCGGAACCGGGCCATTGTCCGGTTACCGCCCTCGCGCGCACCCTGCATCCGCCCCACGCCGTTAAACAGGCGGTAGGCCGCCAGACCAATATCGAAGGATTTCCCCTGGCCGATTTCGTCGAGCCACATCAGGCCGTCATTGCGGGCGGCGGCGGCATTGGTGAGCGCAAGCGGGGTGCTGTCCCAGCTCAGTTTTTGCCCGTCCGGCTCCCCCCACACGCTGGCCCCAATGGCGGCGGCACCTGTTTTGCCGCTGCTGGAATCCCCGAACAGGTGAAAACCGCCTGACTCAAGGTCAGCCAGCCACATCAGCGGGGCCGCCAGCGCACAGCCGATGGCAAACATGGCCCGGCTGTTGCCCTGCGCCAGCGTGGCAACGTGCTTCTGCCAGTCGGCCAGCGTGCCGGACGGGCGGTAACTGGCGGCGTGGCTGCGGTCGCCGTTGTAGAGCATCGGTCTGTCCGGCTCCCCGACAATTTCACCTGACGGCAGAATATACGCCCCGTGACACCACCCGCCTGACGGGGTGATGTGCCAGAGTTTTTTGCTCCCGTGCATCATCAGATAATCCGCGAGCAGCTCCAGCCGATGGCGCTGGGCGGAGACGGACAGGCCGCGCCCCTTGAGCAGCCGCCAGCCGTCCCGGTCGCCGATATCGGCGGCAGGGATAGCAAGGGTGACCGCCTCGTTGCGGGAATCTTTCCAGTGCAGCACCCGAAAATGAATGCCGCTGTCGTCCACGCCGCGCCCGGTGACCTCCAGCGCGTCACACAGGCGCAGGGGCGCCCCGTAGCTGGTTGCCCCGCTGCGACGGTCAGTGATGACCCCCACGTAGACCAGTGCGCCGTTCTCCACGTCATAGTAAGGCCGCATTGGCTCTGCGGGGGCACTGGCGGCATCTTTGAGCCTGTCAGTGTCCCGGATGGTTTTATCTTTCACGTTGAACCCCGTTTAAAACCCGTTTAAATCGCGCCAGAATCGTTTAAAACGTCCAGCCAGTCATAACCCACCACGGAGGGCACCAGAACGCGCACAGCGCATCCTGTGCGCAATAAGCGCCGTCTGAGTCGCTCCGCCGCCCGTTGTCCGGTGCCGCTGGCGTCGTTATCGGCGAAGATGAACACGTCGCGCACATCCTCCGCCAGGGCGATGTGCTCCAGACCGAACGCCGAGACGCACGCCCAGACAGGCAGGCCGGAACCCTGACGCACGGCGAGCGCCGTCTCGACACCCTCCGCCAGCGCAAGCCGCCCCGACTCAGGCGGGAACAGCCGGACGGCAGCACCGCGCATGACGCCCTGACGCACCACCGCCAGCTTTTTGCAGGGCAGCGCCACACCGTCATGGTCAGCCAGCGGCGCTTTGTTTCCGGCGTGGTTGAGGTACGTCCTGTGCACTCCCGCAAAGCCGCCATCGGCGCGGGTGACACGGGCGAGCATGGCAGGCCAGCGCCCCAGCACGGCGCCCTCATGCCAGTAGTTCAGGATGCGGATGTGGCGCAGTTCGGCGGTCTGCGGCAGCAGCAGGCCCCGGTGTTGCAGGTACAACCCCGCAGGGCTGCACGCCGTCAGGGGTTTCCCCTTGCTCCACGCCGCCAGTGCGCCGCCGTTGTCGCGGGGAACGGGTCGTGGCGTCTCCGCGATGGCGGGTCGGCGAACGTCCGGCGTGAAGGATGGCGCAGCGCCACCCATCCCCAGCGCGTCCGCCACGGCGTCAAGCGCGGCCATGAAGTCGCACCCCAGCCAGTGCATGACCAGCGCGAAGCCATCTCCACCCTGATTGTCCAGACCGCGACAGACAAATGCCCCGCGCTGGTCGTCGATGAAGCTGAAACGGTCGGTGCCGCCGCAGACCGGACAGGGCTTGTTGCGTTTCGTGAGGGATTTTTCAGGCAGACCGATACGGGTGAGCACGTCTCCCCATCGACCAGCAGCGGCGGCGCGGACAGCGCGTGTCCGTTCGTGGGTGTTGTCACTGCGCATGGTCTGTCACCTCCGGCTGGCGGTCACCCGTGACTGCCAGCACCCGCGATGCCGCCGCACTCAGCGATAAGCCTGTTGCCCCCGCGATTAAATCCAGCCCGGCGTGCTGCCCGCACATGATGCAGTGGCATATCCCGTAGCCGGGGTCTTCACGTGGATCACTGCGAAACTGCATCCGGGTCGGGCGTTCGTCGTGGCGCTGCTGGCAGACCGGGCAATATCCCCACTGGTGCTTTTGCGGGACAGCAATCCCCAGCTGGCGATAAATCCCCCGCCAGCGCCCGTGCCCCACCTCAACGGCAAGGGCCATGCGGTAAATATCGTTCCGGGTCAGCCCGGCCCCGGCCAGCATTCCTGCGGGGGTGATTTCATCCGCCAGCGTGCGAGCAGGTCGCCCGGCAACGAAGGTGTTCACCAGCAGGAACGTACTGAAAGGCAGGCTGAAATGGTCGTTGCGTTCCGTGTCGAAATAGCTGACGCGCAGTTCATCCCCTCGCTCAGAGAGCGCGGAAACCCGGACGCGAACCCGGTCAAGACGGCCCCGGAACCAGTCGCCGCAGGCGGGCAGGCGCTCAAAGGCCGGGTAACCAAAGCGGATGCGGTCAGCCACAGAGTGCGGCAGCAGGCGGGCATCATCCGGTAAATCCTGCCACGGGTGGTATTTGCTGCGTCCCATCTCACACCCCCCTGTCGCTGGTGATGCTGATGATATTGCTCAGCCCGTTGGCCAGCTCGGAGGCCGCGCGGTTGAAGCTCCCGTACAGGTATTTTTGCTCGTCTGTCCAGACGTGCCCGCGCGGCGTCAGCGCGGCGATAAGCTCCATCGCATCGGTTAATCCCTTGAGCAGCAGATAAGCGTTGGTCGTGGTGGCTCTGCGCTGGTTGCCTGCGGTGTGCTCACGCGCCGCCATGCTGGCAAGCTCCATGACGGTGGTTGCCGGGTAAACGGGATTATTCAGCATGGTTCACCCCCGCAATCGGGTGACTGGCGGCGTCTGCGAACGGCAGGCGGGCGGTCATGAGCAGGACATAATCCCGGGCAAAGGCGCGGCGGGCTTCACGCTCGCTGGCGGCAATCACTGAGACGGTCACGGGAAGAAATACATCGGCGCTGCGGTCGAATGCGGCAAATTTGAAGACGTAGGTCTGCGGCGCAGACAGGGAAAGGGTAGCCATAGGTGCGGCCTCATGTACAGGTTTTAGAACCTGCCTCCCGCTGTCAAACGGGGTGGCAGGACGTGACGGGGTTGACAGACTGGCGTACATGAAACCAGCAGGCGCGGTGGCCTCCCCGCCACGTCCCGCCATAATCTGGGCGCAACATGGCAAATTACGGACATAAAAATACCGCATTACGGAATAAGTGCGGTTGTCCGCATGTACGTTCAGGCTGTCAAACCCGGCTGACGAATATGCGCCAGCGACAACAAAATAATTTGCCGCCGCGCAGCCGTCAACCGTTTTTTGAAAATCAGTGCACAGATGCATGTTTGCCGCCTCCTGAAAGCCCGTATTCCCGGATGAGGATCCACGCCTGCGTGCTGCCAATATCGTAGCGCGGGCACAGCCACGACAGCGCCATGCGCCGGGATGCACCTGTTGCCAGCGCGTCCCGCAGGTCGCGGATGAATAACCGGTTCCGCCACTCGCGTTTCGCCTGGTCACATTTGGGGATGAGGAACGATGAGTCGCCGCCGAAGGTGTGCATAAATCGCTGAAGCTGGTCAGGGGTCAGCACCTCCAGCAGCATCCCCAGCCGCTGACCTCCGGCGTCCCGCAGGCCACGCGACACGGGAAAGCTGGCCCCGCCAAAGCGGTTTACCAGCCGGGCGGTGGCTTCCCCGCCCAGCACGTCGACCATCTGGCGGACGCTTTCCGGCAGGAATGCCGCCATCTGACTCAGGATGTGCTCGTCGAGCGTGATGTTTTTCATGCGTGCGTCTCCTGACGGTTGGCCAGCCATGACCGCAGGTCTTCCGCGCGGTAGCCGTTGGTGTTGTCGCCCATCTGAACCGGGGCGGGGAAAGTGCCACAGCGACGCCAGCGCCAGAGGGTTGACCTCGCCACGGGCGCGATGTGCTGAAGCACGGTTTTTTCACGGACAAGCCCCGTTTCGGGGAGGATGAAGGGCGTACTCATTTTGCGTACCTCCGGTGATAACTGGTACGCAGTGAAACAGGATGAGACCGGGTGAAACAGATGCGCTCACGAAGCGGGTAACGGAAATGGTTACACATCACCCGCCATGTGTAACCAATGTGTAACCGCTGGTGTAACCAATATATAGTGTTATTAATTAATCAGTTATATATCAATAAATACAGAGGTTACACGGTTACACATCAAAACGGGTTTTCTCGCGTATGCGGGCGCGTAGCAAGAAAAAGGCCAACTTTTCAGCTGGCCTGTGCGGGGAGGGATGAAATTATTTGCGGCGCTGTTCGTCGATAAAGTCCGCCCACCACTGCATCATACGGGTGCGCTCTTCCAGATATTCCGCCCGGTTGTAGGCGGCGCGAATTTTGTTCGTTTCCATATGCGCCAGCTGGCGCTCTATCACATCCGATATAAATCCATTCTCGTTAAGTGTGGAGCTGGCCAGCGCCCGAAACCCATGTGGGGTGGCCGTTCCCCGATAACACATACGCTCCATGGCCTGAACGAGTGTACTGGGGGGAACGTGTCGTTTTTTCGATTCAGAGGGAAAGACAAACCGGTTATTGCCGGATAACCCGTGTAACGTGCGTAACACCTCAATGGCCTGCGTTGACAGCGGCACTGTATGTTCCCGGCGCATCTTCATCCGGTGGGCAGGAATAACCCACCGTCGCTCATCCAGACTGATTTCCGACCATTCAGCACCGCAAAGCTCGCCCGGTCTGACAAAGGTCAGCATCAGCAGCCGCAGAGCCAGCCGGGTAAACGGATGCAGTGTCCGGTAACGTTCAAGGTCGTCAAGAAACTGACCTATCTGGCTTGCAGGTAAAGCCGCCCGGTTCACTGATTTTGGGCGTGGCGCTGTGCCAGCAAGCTCCCGCGCAGGATTGAACGCAATCATACCCCGCAGGACAGCCTGTTGCAGTGACCTTTTGAGCACGGACAATACGTGGCTCGCAACATTCGCACCACGGGTATCCCGGACGTGAACGATAAAATCAAACAATTCCGGCGTGGTCAGCTCCGCGACAGGTTTGTTACCAAAGTATCGGTAAATGTGAAGGGTGTTACGTGTGTACGCCAGCCGTGTATTCTCCGCCATCTCAGTGCAGTTCAGCCGCATCCATTCGTCAATCACGACAGGAAGCGTATTGAGCTGAGCACTGGTTTCCCGGCGCTTGTCCTCCCGGCGAGACATCAGCGGGTCAACCCCGGACATAACCATACGGCGCAGGTCGGTTATTTTGTCTCTTGCGGCGACAAGTGATATCTCAGGGTAAAGCCCGAGGCTTATTTTTTTGTCTTTTCCCCCAAGGTTATAGCGGTAATACCATGTCTTTACCCCTCTCGGGGTGACCTGAATAAACAGGCCTCTGGCATCGTAGGTTTTATATGTCCGGTCAGTCGGACGTAACGCACGTATCTGACGGTCAGTCAGGGTCATTTTTGGGTACTCCAAACACGAAGGCCCACTCCAGAGGTGGGGTCTTCTGGGTCATAGACAGGAGGAAAAGACCCAGAAATGCATGAAGCATGATGAAACGATATGCAGCAGCATGAAACACACCGTGTCGCTAACATGCCGTAACAGCAGGACTTTTCCCCGTAAAATAAAACACCATGGGACACCATGAAACGTCAAACACGCTTTAACCAGCTGATGGCATCGTCGTATCGCATGCGGATCTCCTCGGTGCAGGCGTGGTCGCTGCCCGTCAGTAAAAAACGGGCAATATCACAGCAGTAATCCCGCAGCGCGTCAGGTACGTCGCCGAGTGGCAGGCTGTAACGCGCCCCAATCCAGGAATCAATGCGGTTACTGGCCGACTGCAGGTGGCGGGCAATACGCGCGTTATCCGGCGTATCGCTGTCATAATCCGCTGAAACACCGGTGGCATCCCGCTCGGTGAAATACGCGATATAGTCCTCAGGGGTGGCGTAAGTCATGGTCTCAGCCCTTGCCGGTGGAGCCGTAAATCATCTGCCACAGACCGAAACCTGCCGACCCGCGCGCTTCCGCCCCGAACTTCAGCTTTTTGCGCATAAACACATCCGGGCTATTCATGTCCTGCTGGGAGACAAAGACCGGCTTCTTGCGCTGCTGGAAAATCAGCGGCTTGATGGCGCGGCTGGTGTCCATCAGGAACCAGGCGTCATCGTCGGTCAGCCACGGCACCACGAGAACTTTGGCGGTGCCCTTGTAGATGTTGGTCTTCCCGTCATCCAGGCGTTCGGCAGTCATCAGGGCGTTGGCCGTGTCTTCCAGGGCAGGCGGCACGACCAGCAGCGTCGG
>NZ_FXAS01000063.1:0-9828 GCF_900177785.1 Cedecea sp. NFIX57
ATACTTCCCACCCATTATCCCTTTCATCACGAAGCCAGTCATTATCAGGATTAATGCTTCCACTCCGGATGTTTTAATCCTGATAAAAGCTTTTATTTGTTCTGAGTTTTTCTCAGGAGAATTTCACTGCATCCATGAGGCCCTTACCTGACCGTATCCCGGGAGGTGAAGGTGACGTGTTGCTTTTTATCGCAGACAGCCGGGGATGACCCGGCGATGTCTGTACTATCCGTTATAATAAAGCCGTGACTTCTGCGGCCAGAAACAAAGAGTCGTTCCATCATGATGTCAGCTTCAGACAATACCACACCCTCGAATATCCATCATCACTCTGTTTTTGGGGGGGGCGGGCGAGCCCTTGTCTGGCTGAATATTCTTGTTCAGTTTCTTTTCCCTCTGGCCTGCACATTCACGCCTGTCATGGCCGCGGCCCCGGTACAGCACCGGGTGTTGTTTCAGCCATCTGACGCCACGCAGGTTTATACGCTGAAACCCGGAGAGTCAGTCCAGGACGTAGCGCGGCAGTTTAGCATCAGCCTGGATGCGCTGCGCAAACTTAACCAGTTTCGCACGTTTGCACACGGCTTCGATCATCTCCGGGCCGGGGATGAGGTCGATGTCCCCGCCGGCAAGTCTCCGGCGTCCTCATTGAATAATCCGGGCCGGGATGCACTGCAAAAAAACAGTGCCCCTGCGGGCTCCCCTGCCTCATCCTCGCAGGGGGGGGACCCTGTACAGGAATGGCAAAATAAAATGGCCGGCACACTTTCCAGCATCGGAACGGCCCTGTCCTCACATTCAAAATCACAAAGTGAGGGAGATGTCTTTGCGAATATGGCCGTGAATATGGCTGCGAGCCAGGCCAGTGCGGAAGTAGAAAACTGGATGCGGGGTTTTGGTAATGCCCGTATTCAGCTGAATCCGGATCGCCATCTGTCCCTGCGTAACGCGCAGGCAGACCTTCTGTTCCCGCTGTGGGAAACCCCGACCGCGTTGTTATTCACGCAAGGGAGTCTGCACCGGACTGATGACCGCCTGCAAACTAACCTTGGGCTGGGCTGGCGCTATTTTGCCGGGACCTGGATGGCGGGGGCGAACACCTTCTTTGACTATGACTATACCGGCGGCCATGCCCGCAGCGGGCTAGGGCTTGAGTACTGGCGGGATGATCTGAAACTCAGCACGAATGCGTACTTCCGTCTCAGTGGCTGGAAAGATTCCCGGGCCCTGGATGATTACGAGGAACGCCCGGCTGACGGATGGGATGTCCGGGCAGAGGCCTGGTTGCCGGCTTATCCACAGCTGGGTGGCAAACTGACCTGGGAGCAGTATTACGGCCACGAGGTGGGCATGAACGGTGCCTCCGAACGGCTGGAAGATCCACACCGGCTGACGGCGGGGCTCTCATGGACCCCGGTACCGCTGATGACCCTGACGGCTGAGCGCACGCTGGGCGGGGGGGGGGGTAACGATGCCCGGGTGGGGGTCGAGTTCCGCTGGCAACCGGGGAGTACTCTCAGTCGTCAACTGGACAGCAATGCAGTGGCGTATATGCGCAGTCTGGCGGGTAGCCGGTATGATTTTGTTTCCCGTAATAACGATATTATTCTGGAGTATCGTAAGAAACAGGTGGTCTTCCTGTCGTTGCCGGAACAGCTCTCAGGTCGCGGCGGGGCTACTGTTGCCCTGCATGCCTCAGTGCGGGCTGAACACGGACTGGACCATATTACCTGGCAGAGTGGGGCATTTTCCACCGCGGGCGGGAAGATAGATGACCTGGGTGGCGGTGATTTTCAGCTGACGCTCCCGCCTTACAACGGGGCTGACAGTCAACAGAATACCTGGTCGCTCTCTGCGGTGGCTACCGACAGCAAGGGGAACACATCTTCACCGGCACAGACCCGGGTGACCGTCATTCCCGGGCAGCTCAGTGCTACCCGGAGTACGTTCACTCCTGCAGAAAGTGACCTGCCTGCGGATGGTCACACTACCCGGATGCTGACATTGGCGCTGGTCGATGACAGTGGGCAACCGGTCGATTTTTCGACGGACAGCATCACCCTGATGCGCGAAAACCTCTCAGGGAGCCCCGCGGCTGCCTCGCTTTCCCCACTGAACCGGCAGTCCCCGGGTGTCTATGTCGTCACGGTGACGGCCGGGACACAGTCAGGTACTTTCCGCCTGACGCCGGGGGTGTCAGGCCAGTCCCTGCCGCCGGCAACGGTCCATGTTGCCGGGGCGCTGGCGCCGGGGCAGTCATCAGTTTCCGCCACCCCGGATGTTCTGACCGCTAATGGCCGGGAGACCGCCATCATCCGCTTTGTTGCCAGGGATGCACAGGGTGAAGCGGTTGAGGGGTTACAGGATCTCAGCTTCTCGCTGGACGCCGTCGCGGCGCCGAACGTGACCCCAGGTGATCCGACGCAGGTGTATACCCTGACGCCTGTCGTCAGTGAGGGCGGCGGGATTTATACCGCTACTCTCACCGGGCGTCAGGCTGGGAAGGTCACGATCCGCCCTCTGGTGGGGGGGCGTCCGGTGGGCAACCTGAGCACGCAGGTCACATTCACGAGCGAAGCGACATCCGGTCTGCTGGTTGCATTTACCCGGGACAAGAATGAAGCGAAAGCCAGCGGCGATGATGAGGTTCATCTGGTGGCTTCCGTCCGGGATGCACAGGGCAATCCTGTTCCGAATCAGACTGTGCTGTTCAGCGCCACAGATGGCGCGCAGCTGTCTTCAGATTTTGTCACGACGGACAATAATGGTGATGCAGAGGTTACTCTGACCAGTACAAATACAGGTGAAAGTGTGGTCACGGCCTCGCTGTCTGCCAGTCGTCTGACCCAGGCTGTCCGTTTTGTGGCGGACAATAACAGTGCCCAAATTCCGGATGGTTATCTGGTTGTGTTGCGGGATAACGCCGCAGCTGACGGCCTGGATGCTGCACGGGTGGGCTTGCTGGTGACAGACAAACAGTACAATCCACTGCCCGGCGTGGAAGTGAAACTGTCGGGGGACAATGGCCTTATCCTGAGTGATGGCGCCCCGGTCACAGATAAAAATGGTGAAATTTACGTCACTCTGGCAAGCACCACCGCCGGCACGTCGAATGTGGTTGCTGAAATTAACGGTAGTCGCCGGACGGTCCCGGTGCACTTCGTGGCCAGTCGCCAGACACCGATTATTGTCAGCGTAACCGCAGACAAGGACAACGTCCCTTCGGACGGCCATACAGCAATCAGTGTTGAGGCTGTTGTCACGGATGTAAATGGAAATATTCTGCCAGATGTGACGGTTGGCTTCAGTGGTTCAGGAGACACTCGCCTGTCTGCATCGACGGGGCTGACAAATGCGCAGGGTTCGGCAAAAGTGGATGTGCGCTCTGCCACTGCCGGCACGTTTACCATTACAGCCTCCATTGGCGGAAACCACCTGGGGACGGACGTTCATTTTGTTCCGGACAGAAGCTCAGCGCAAATAGAGCGCGGGCATCTGGTGGTTCTGGCGAACAATCAGCCTGCCGGGAGCAGTGACCGCGTGGGTGTTCTGGTTACTGATACCGGGCACAATCCAGTGCCGGGTGTGGCTGTGAAGCTATCCGCTGAGGGGGGCGCCGCCGTGACGCCGGCTGAAGCAACAACCGATGAGCAGGGTGAGGTGTATGCCGCGGTATCGTCTTTCCGTGCCGGTCCCATTCGGGTCACGGCGTCGCTGGCTAATGGCAGTAATGATAATGCTGAGGTGATGTTTACCCCTGACACCACGACAGCGCAGGTAACGGAACTGAAGGTGACGGGAGGGGATGATGCGCCGGCCGATAACCGTACGCCAGTGAGGCTGCAGGTGACCGTACGGGACCAGCACAACAACCCGGTGGCGAACAGCCGCGTCAGCCTCTCTGCCGATACAGGTATTACGCTGAGTAGCCCGGCTGGCGGGGTGAGTACCGATGACCAGGGACAGGTGGACTTTACGGCGCTCAGCAGCAGAGCCGGGGCGTTTACCGTGCGAGCGAAGGGTGAGTCAGGGGCAGAGAAGACGCAGACAGTACACTTTATTGCCGACCTGGTCTCTCTGAAGGTGCGCGCGCTGGACGCGGACAGGTCGCAGCCGGCGGACGGGGCGTCCGCCGTGATGCTGACGGCGCAGGTGCGCGACAGTCAGGGTAATGTGTCCCCGGACGGGGTGCATGTTCACTTCACGCTGCCGGCGGATGTGACGGCGAAAGACGGGAAACCGGAAGCAGTGACTGCGGGGGGTAAGGCTGTGCTGCCGGTGGTTTCTGCTGTGGAGGGCGTTTATCCCGTGAAGGCGGGCGTGAATGCGGCCGGGGATGAAGTGGGTGGCACGGCGACCTTCCTCACGGATGTTGCTCATGCGGGCGTCGCCCTGAACGGGGCGAATGTGGCTCGTGTCGGGCTGGAGGTGCCGCTGACGGCAGTGGTGACGGACGGGAGTGGTCGCCCGGTGGCCGGCATGGCGGTGGCGTTTACCGTGACGAGCGGAACGGCGAGATTTGCGGCGGGTGGAAAAGCGACAGGTGCCCCGACGGATAAAGAGGGGCGGGTGACTGTCAGCCTGAAAGATACCGGGGCGGGAGACAACCACGTCACGGCCACGCTGGCGAATGGAAAAACGGCCAGCATGGTGGTGGCCTTTGTCAAAAAAGTCTCTCCGGACCTGACGGCGCCGGTGGCCGTGACGATGACGTACGATGCGGACCGGGCTAAATCCGTGGCCACCTCTGACGCTGTCGGTGAGGGCAACGGGGGGCCGCTGAGCGTGACCGCGGCGCCGTCTGGCGTCGTGACGGCGACGCTGACCTCCGACCACAGAGTGAAACTGACGGCGCTGAAGGTGCCGGCGGGCCTGGTCACCATTACGGTCAGCCAGGCGGCAACGCCGGACACGGAGGCGCCGAAAGACGTCACCTTCACGGTGAAGGTGAATAAGGGGGCCGGCGGTAAAAACGAGGAGCGTATTCCCGCTGTTACGGCGGGCAACACAGTGACACTGACGATGCCGCTGGCCCGCACGGGCAGCAAGATCACTTATGTGCTGACGGATGCCGGTACCACCGGTGCCAGCCTGTCGGGTGACAAGCTGAAAGTTCTGTATCCGGGCACGGTAACGGTGACGGGGACGGACGCTCTTGACGGCTACGATAACCTGGTGACCACCATCGTCGTGCCGGTAAACAAGAAAACCTCTCCGGCCCTGACGACCCCGGCGAACGTGACGATGACGTACGATGCGGACCCGGCTAAATCCGTGGCCACCTCCGACGCTGTCGGTGAGGGCAACGGGGCGCCGCTGAGCGTGACCGCGGCGCCGTCTGGCATCGTGACGGCGACGCTGACCTCCGATCACAGAGTGAAACTGACGGCGCTGAGGGTGCCGACAGGCCTGGTCACCATTACGGTCAGCCAGGCGGCAACGCCGGACACGGAGGCGCCGAAAGACGTCACCTTCACGGTGACGGTGAATAAGGGGACGCTGCCTGACCTGAAACCGGGAAATATCGACAGCCTGAATGTGGACGAGACAAAGGCGGATAACAGCGCCAGTCAGCTGAAAGCGAAGGCTGGTTTTGTTAAAGATACTGTGCTGACGTACAAATCCGGTGATGAAACGATTGCCACGGTGGACAGTGATGGAAACGTGAAGGGAGTGAAAGCGGGCTCTGCGACCATCACGGTCACAGAGACGCTGGCCAACTACACGGAGAAAAAAGAGACGTTCACGGTGAGCGTGAAAGATGTGATTGTGGTGACCCTGAGTCACCCGGGTGGGGCGATTGCTTCTCCAGGGAGTCTGTCCTGGGCTTACACGGCACTGACAGCCACTGTGATGGTGAATGGCAAAGAGGCCCCGGATGATGATGTAACGTTCACATCAACGCCTGGAATCACAATATCTGAATCGTCATCCCATACTGACGAGAGTTTTGTCCAGAAGTCTTCTGGCGGGAAGGCGGTCATTCATATTGCGTCGAAATCTGCGGGAGCGTTTAATCTGACGGCCAGCTACAGAGGGGCTAAATCTCCGTCTCTGCCAGTGACGTTCGGAAAATTCACTCCGCACCTCGACAAGCCAGCCGCGATATCTGTGGACTGGCCTCTGACAGCGGATATCACAACCCCGACAGGTAAAGGTGTTGGTGGCGCTCCGGGGGCAGGTGACTTCGTCGCCTCTTCCGACAATCCGGATGTGATTGAAAGCCTCGATATTCGCGTCAACAACGACGGTACCGTGTCCATTGATAAAGGTAAGGTGCAGAAGGTGGGGTCGGCAAACATCACCGTGACGACGAGAGAGACGCCCGATGCTGTCGCTGCACCTGCGGTCACCTTCCCGGTGACGGTGAATAAAGGGCCGCTGCCTGACCTGAAACCGGGAAATATCGACCTGAACGTGGGCGCCACGAAAGATGATAACTCGGCGAATAATCTGAAGAAGGTAACTGGCTTCCTTACGGGCACGAAACTGACTTTCAGCTCGGATAAGACAGCCATTGCCACAGTAGACAAAGACACAGGCAAAGTGACAGGGGTATCTGCGGGCTCTGCGACCATCACGGTCACAGAGACGCTGGCCAACTACGCGAATAAAACAGAGACGTTCACGGTGAACGTGAGCGATGTGATTGCGGTGACCCTGTCTCACCCGGGCGGGGCGATTGCTTCTCCAGGGAGTCTGTCCTGGGCTTACACGGCACTGACAGCCACTGTGATGGTGAATGGCAAAGAGGCCCCGGATGATGATGTAACGTTCACATCAACGCCTGGAATCACAATATCTGAATCGTCATCCCATACTGACGAGAGTTTTGTCCAGAAGTCTTCTGGCGGGAAGGCGGTCATTCATATTGCGTCGAAATCTGCGGGAGCGTTTAATCTGACGGCCAGCTACAGAGGGGCTAAATCTCCGTCTCTGCCAGTGACGTTCGGAAAATTCACTCCGCACCTCGACAAGCCAGCCGCGATATCTGTGGACTGGCCTCTGACAGCGGATATCACAACCCCGACAGGTAAAGGTGTTGGTGGCGCTCCGGGGGCAGGTGACTTCGTCGCCTCTTCCGACAATCCGGATGTGATTGAAAGCCTCGATATTCGCGTCAACAACGACGGTACCGTGTCCATTGATAAAGGTAAGGTGCAGAAGGTGGGGTCGGCAAACATCACCGTGACGACGAGAGAGACGCCCGATGCTGTCGCTGCACCTGCGGTCACCTTCCCGGTGACGGTGAATAAGGGGCCGCTGCCTGACCTGAAACCGGGACATATCGACCTGAACGTGGGTGCCACGAAAGATGATAACTCGGCGGATAATCTGAAGAAGGTAAAAGGCTTCCTTACGGGCACGAAACTGACTTTCAGCTCGGATAAGACAGCCATTGCCACGGTAGACAAAGACACAGGCAAAGTGACAGGGGTATCTGCGGGCTCTGCGACCATCACGGTCACAGAGACGCTGGCCAACTACGCGAATAAAACAGAGACGTTCACGGTGAACGTGAACGACGTCAAACCTGAAATTATATTGCATTTCCCTCGTACTGTCAGATTAGACGGTCATTTTGGATATGAGGCGGTCGTTCATTGGAAGGGGCATGAGGGGCAGAGAGTTTCCGTTAAGAGATCGTTAGAGTCAGATGGTGGAGTATGGGCGAATGGAGGCCAACAGATAGGGAAATCATGGCAGGATACAGTCTTTACTACTGCGAGTTCACTTCATGACATGGCAAGAATTCACGATGACCAGGTCGAAATCGTTGATGACGGCCGCTCTTCAGCGACATATGTAAAAATGTGCTTTACCATAGACTCCCAGGGAGAATGCGCCACAGTCACAGTTATCGACCCCAAAAAGGATGGTGTCACCTTATCTCTGTCTCCCGAGACCATTTCCGAGGGCGAGACAGCTACGCTGGAGGCTGTTGTGATGGAGGGAGGGCATCCGGCAGCAAATGAGAAGGTTACGTTCAATCCTGGCAGCACTACAGGAGTCAGGTCATCCAGTGGAGGCTGGACAGGCACAACAGATAGCAATGGGCGCACGGCGATAAATGTGACTGGGGTATTGGCAGGGTATTATAGTTTCACCGCCGCGACTGCTGGTACAAAATCTTCTAATACGAGAGAGTTGCACGTGGTGGCTCCCGTTAAGATACCTGCACTGATAAAACCGAATGACATAAAGGAAGCATACACAGGAAAAATTGAAAAAACGTCAACGAGTGTCTGTAGTAATAATTCCTGTGCTGGCGGTGAGTTGACATCAAGCTCATCAGATACCTCAGTGGCAACTATTGACCATACGGACCAGAGTACAGGTAGAGTGCACATAAATATTAAGGGGCCGGGCACGGCAGTAATTACCGTTACCCGAGGTTCAGACTCCGTAACGTTTAATGTGACGGAAACGTTGAATTTACCACAGCCACACTTACACTCTCCACAACACCACGATGAAAATGGTTGCGGCGAAGTACATTGGTGGGGCAAAGAAGACGCTTATGCGACTCCTTTACCTTCTGGCACAAAAATGGAAATTACTGCTTACTCGGGGATGGGGAAGGGTGAGGACGCGAAGGTCTATCCCGCAGGAGATGAGAAAGCAACTTGTTTGAGAGAACACTCTCAATTTAGCCTGCGATTTGTATTTAAAGATATTAAAGGGCCGGAATCATTCTTTGAGAATGAATTTGATGGGAAGATATTGGGTAACAATGATGCTGATTGGGGGAAAGGTTAAAGCTGGATATTTGAGACGTGTCGTTCCGGTGAACTCGGCTTGACAGGTCGTCGGGCCCGGTATCAGGTTTTTCGGAGGGGACGTTCGTCAGCGGGGGAAGTACTGAGTGTGGTGTTGAGAGGGGGAAGTCGCAGGAACTGAGGCAGTTTCTGCGACCGCTGAGGCCGTGCGGGGCGCGGGCTCCCCTGGTTTAACTGTGTCAGGCGCGTAAGTCCTTAGTGCACACATCGCGGAGTTACTGGCCGCTGTCACGCCCCGCGAAGGTGAACCCCGGCAACAACTCGCCCAGCCGCGCTTCCGGCCAGACCGGCAGTCGCTGCAGGACATCTGTCAACCACACATGTGGATCAAGGCCATTCATCTTCGCGGTTTCCAGCAGGCTCATGATTTTCGCGGCACGTTCGCCTGCAGCAACTGAGCCGGCGAACAGCCATGATTTTCTGCCCATCACCACCGGTTTGATTGCCCGCTCACAGATGTTGTTGTCAGGCGGCACCGCGCCATCCTCCAGGAACTGGCTGAGGGCGACCCGCCGTTTCAGCGGTAAGCGCTCCACAGAGAACGTCTGTCAAAATTCCTCCGGGATCGCGGATGATAGAGTCCACTTAAATTTTTAATGGACACTATCACGACATGTTGCGTATTACCATGAAGGAGATCGGTGAGTAACATTGCATGTCCTTACCCATAAGTCTGAGTGATGGTATTCTTTTGATAAATTGGCCATTATTCAGAGGGATTATGGAAAACTGGGTTATTCAGGAGCTGAAATCTCTGGATGTTGGCGATACCAGGCTCGAGAAGCGAGTAAAGCACGTTCTCAGCTTACTTAGCCGTTCACCGAAGGAAAGCATTCCCGTATCCTGCCGCACCTGGAGCGAGACAAAAGCGGCTTATCGCTGTTTTTCCAGTGATAAAATTTCAGCAGATAAAATCATGGCACCTCACAAAAAAAATATCATCGAAAGGACTCATGCGTATTCTGGCGAAGATGAACGATGGTTCCGGAGGAACATGAACGCGTTATTTCCTAACGCGCCCTGACTTCTTTTTATTACACTGACCGTT
>NZ_FXAS01000064.1:0-9807 GCF_900177785.1 Cedecea sp. NFIX57
AGCTGGTGACCATCCTGAATGCAATGCTTCGGGATAATAAAGAATGGGTGACGACATAGCGCCACCCTTGACTTTAAACACAGCTGCTCTCCCTTGAGGGAGAGGGTTAGGGGGAGGGGGAAATCGCAGAACCTACCGCTTACGCCCCCCCATAATACTGCCCAGCACGCCGCGAATAATCTGGTTCGTCACCTGCCGCGCCGCGCTCTTCGCCATCGTCTGCACCACGCCATCGCGCTTGCCGCCTCGCGGCCCGGTGCTGCCGAACAGAATATCCTTCAGCCCACCGAGAATACCGTCATCCACCGCCACGCTCTGGCCTTTGGCTGGTGGCGCATCCTGCTGCTCGCCCGCAGCCTGCACGCCTTTTTGCAGTATTTCGTAGGCCGACTCCCGGTCAATCACTTCGTCATACTTGCCGTAAAGCGGAGAGTGATTCAGCAGGCCGTTACGCTCGTCGTCCGTCACCGGCCCCATGCGCGAACAGGGAGCGATCACCATCGCGCGCTCGACCATTGTCGGGCTGCCTTTGGCATCCAGGAAGGAGATCAGCGCCTCACCGGTGCCCAGCTCCTGAATAGCCTTTTCGGTATCAAAAGCCGGATTCGCTCGCATGGTTTGCGCCGCTGCCTTCACCGCCTTCTGGTCTTTGGGCGTAAACGCGCGCAGGGCGTGCTGGACGCGGTTACCCAGCTGGCCAAGCACAATGTCCGGCACATCGGCAGGGTTTTGCGTCACGAAGTACACGCCCACGCCTTTGGAGCGGATCAGGCGGATCACCTGCTCGATTTTATCCAGCAGAACCTGCGGGGAGTCGTTAAACAGCAGGTGCGCTTCGTCAAAGAAGAACACCAGTTTCGGTTTATCGAGATCGCCCGCTTCCGGTAACTGCTCATAAAGCTCGGACAGCATCCACAGCAGGCTGGCGGCGTAAAGCTTCGGCATCTGGTAGAGCTTTTCCGCCGAAAGAATGTTGATGATCCCTTTGCCGTTTGAATCGGTACGCATCCAGTCTTTGATGTCGAGCATCGGCTCGCCGAAGAAATACTCCGCGCCCTGCTGCTCAAGAGAAAGTAGCCCGCGCTGGATGGCGCCGACGGAAGCGCTGCTGATATTGCCGTACTGCGTCTGGAAAGCTTTGGCGTTATCGCCGATGTATTGGGTCAGGGCACGCAGATCTTTAAAGTCCAGCAGCGGCAGACCCTGGTCGTCAGAAATGCGGAAGATGATTTGCAGCACGCCGCTTTGCACGTCGTTCAGGTTAAGCAGTCGTGCCAGCAGCAAAGGCCCGAGATCGCAGACGGTGGCGCGCACCGGATGGCCTTTCTCGCCGAATATATCCCACAGCACTACCGGGTTGCCGTGTGGCGACCAGTCAGTCACGCCGATATTAGCAAGCCTGGCGAGCAGCTTTTCAGACTCGGCACCTTCTTCGGCCACGCCGGTTAAATCTCCCTTCACGTCGGCCATAAACACCGGCACGCCAATCTCTGAGAAGGACTCAGCCAGCTTCTGCAGCGTCACGGTTTTGCCCGTCCCGGTTGCGCCGGTGATTAACCCGTGGCGGTTCGCCATGTTGGGCAGAATATGCAGTTCAGTCTCTTTAGTTCTGGCAATCAGCAGTGGTTCAGTCATGAGCGTTTCCCTGTGGCAACATTTGTCTAAAGCATAGCCTTCCGCACGAATTGAGCATCAGGATCTTCCCATGTTTACCCCCTCGGTCCGGCGAAGGTCTATGCTTGGCAGATCTCTTACACAACCAGGGAAAGCTATGTCCAGATTCTTTTATAACGATCGCAAGCAGTTGGTTAACGATGCCATCGAAGGCGTCATTGTCAGTTCCCGCTACCGCAACCTTGTGCGGCTGGATATCGACCCGGCCATCCGCGTGGTGGCCCGCAGCGACTGGGACAAAAGCAAAGTGGCGATCATCTCCGGCGGCGGCTCCGGCCACGAACCGGCACACGTGGGCTTCGTTGGCAAAGGGATGCTAACCGCGGCGGTGTGTGGCGACCTGTTTGCCTCCCCGAGCGTCGATGCGGTGCTGAACGCCATTGTCGGCGTGACCGGCGATCGCGGCTGCCTGCTGATCGTCAAAAACTACACCGGCGACAGGCTGAACTTCGGCCTGGCCGCTGAAAAAGCCAAAAAGCACGGCCTGAAGGTCGAGATGGTGATCGTCGGCGACGACATTTCTCTGCCGGACAACAAACAGCCGCGCGGCATCGCCGGCACGGCATTAGTCCATAAAATTGCGGGCCATGCCGCAGAGCAGGGCAAATCTCTCTGCGATGTGCGGGACATCGCGCAAAAAGCCTGTGACAGCATTGCCAGCATGGGTGTGGCGATGCAAACCTGCAACCTGCCGGGCAGCGAGGAAGAAGAAGGGCGCATTAAAGGTGGCCACGTTGAACTTGGGTTGGGTATTCACGGCGAGCCGGGCGCCAGCACGGTGGACACCCAAAACAGCAAAGAAGTGATTGCCACGCTGGTGAAGCACCTGCGCAAAGCGACGGGCAAAGAGAGCGACCTGGCGGTGCTGATCAACAACCTCGGCGGCGTTTCCTCGCTGGAGATGGCGCTGCTGACCAAAGAGCTGATGCATTCGGATCTCGGTTCACAGGTCAAATATCTCATCGGCCCCGCGCCGCTGGTCAGCGCCCTGGACATGAAAGGCTTCTCGCTCTCCGCCATTAAGCTGAGCCCGGACTTTATTCAGGCGCTGGAATCCGAGGTGGAAACCGCAGGCTGGCAGCCGATGGTGAAATACCACAAGATGCCGGAGCAGAAGCAGGCGGTTATCCGTGAAGACCACGCGGTAAAACCGTCTGCCAACGATGAGGTGAAAGCCCTGGTCGCAAGCGTGACCCAAACGCTGATCGCCCAGGAGAACCACCTCAACGCGTTGGACGCTAAAGTGGGCGACGGTGACACCGGCTCAACCTTTGCCGAAGGCGCGCGCGATATCGCCAATCTGAACGACAAAGGCAAGCTGCCGCTGAACGACGCCGCCGCGCTGCTGGGGTTGGTGGGCGAGCGGCTGGCAACGGTGATGGGCGGCTCCAGCGGCGTGCTGATGTCGATCTTCTTCACCGCCGCCGGGCAAAAAGTCAGTGAGAAGCAGCCGCTGGCGGAGTCCCTGCTGTTTGGTCTGGCGCAGATGAAGCGCTACGGCGGGGCGGATCTGGGCGACAGAACGTTAATCGACGCCCTG
Source organism: Cedecea sp. NFIX57 (assembly GCF_900177785.1). Taxonomy (NCBI): domain Bacteria; kingdom Pseudomonadati; phylum Pseudomonadota; class Gammaproteobacteria; order Enterobacterales; family Enterobacteriaceae; genus Cedecea; species Cedecea sp. NFIX57. Next base: position 3,215 of record NZ_FXAS01000064.1, read on the forward strand.
CAGCCGGCGCTGGAAGCGCTGAGGGATAAAGACCTGAACGCCGCCGCGAAGGCCGCAGAGAAGGGCGCGGCCGACACGGCGAAGATGCAAAAAGCCAACGCCGGGCGCTCGTCCTATGTGAACAGCGACAACCTCGATGGCGTGAAAGATCCTGGGGCGGTCGCCGTGGCTAAGGTATTTGCCGGGCTGGTCAAGTAACTAAAAAGGCTCCCTTGGGAGCCTTTCTTACATCAGAAATCCGCTTTCAACACCACGCGGTAACGGGCTTTGCCGTCGCGCACATGCTGGATGGCTTCGTTGATTTTCGACATCGGGTACAGCTCGATCTGCGGTTGAACCTTCGCCCGGCTAACCAGCTTCATCAACGAACGCAGCTCGTGCGGAGAGCCGGTTGCCGACCCGGACAGGCTGCGATCGCCGCCGATCAGCGTGCCGGAGCGGATCTGGAACGGTTTCATCACCGCGCCCACGGTGTGGAACGTGCCGCTGTAGGCCAGCGCTTCGAAATAGGGCTGCCACTCGAGGTCAACGCTGACGGTATTGATGATCAGATCAAACTGACCTGCCAGCGCGGTTAACGCGGCCGGATCGCGGCTGTTCACCACTTTATCCGCGCCCATCGCCAGCACTTCTTCTTTTTTGGATGGGTTAGAACTGAACGCCGTCACCTCGCAGCCCATAGCATGCAGCAGCTTGATGGCGATATGCCCGAGGCCGCCGATGCCGATCACGCCCACGCGGCTGGTGGCGGTTATGTGGTGCATCAGCAGCGGTTTAAACACCGTGATGCCGCCGCACATCAGCGGCCCGGCGGATTCTATGTCAATGGAATCCGGCAGCGGGATCGCCCATTGCCAGTCCACGCGAATTTTATCGGCGAAGCCGCCACGGTTCACGATGGTCGGCACGCTGCCTTCCTGGCAGTTTATCTGGCTGCCGCTGATACACGCATCGCAGTGGCCGCAGCTTCTCGCCGTCCAGCCGATGCCCACGCGTTGGCCGACTTTGAGCCCTTTGTTTTGTGCCGCCGATCCCAGCGCGTGCACGCGGCCAATCACCTCATGCCCGGCGACCAGCGGATACTGCGAGAAACCCCATTCGTTGTCGATCATCGACAAATCCGAATGGCAGATGCCGCAGTACTCGACCTTCACCTCGACATCTTCCGGGAGCAGATCGCCCGCGTCGAAATCCTGAAGCGCCAGCTCCGCACCGGCCTTTGGCGCGGCATAACTTTTGATAACAGACATCGCTCTTCCTCCATATTGGCTCTGCAACCAGTGTAGAACATTGGATGGAGGAGCGACCTGGTGGAATGTGCCTGGTAGTGTTAAAGCGTTACCCAGCCGCCGCCCTGTTCCGCCGAAGCGTAGAGCGCGGCGACGATCTGCTGCACGACATAACCCTGTTCGGCATCGGCTACCATGGCTGCCTCGCCCTGAACGTGGCGGACAAAGCTTTCCATGGCACGGAAATGGCGGCGGTCGTCGGCGGCCTCCCTGCGCTGGATAGTTTCCAGTTTGCCGTCGCGGTCGTGATAAATATGGGCCGGGAACAGCGTGGCTCCAGCTCGCTCGCCGCAGAACTCGACGTTCATTTGCGAGGTTTTTTCCACGTTGAGGATAAAAGAGGTGTCCAGCCGCAGAATGCCGCCGCCTTTGAACTCGACCACGCCAAACAACGCGTCTTCTACCGTATAAAGCGCCGGGTTCCACTCACCGAACTGGCCGCTGTTTTTACTGTTGCCCAGCCTGTGGAAGCTGTGGGCCATTACCTGCGTCACTTTCGGGAAGCCGAGCACATAAAGCGCGGCGTCCAGCATATGAATGCCGAGATCGATAAGCGGGCCGCCGCCCTGAGAATCTTTGCTGATAAAATTCCCCCACGACGGCACGCCGCTGCGGCGCAGCGCTTTGGCCGTGGTGATATAGACCTCCCCCAACGCCCCAGCCCGAACCTGCTCGCGCAGCAGGGCGCTGTCCAGCGCAAAGCGGTGGTGGAAGTTGTAGGCCAGCACCCGGTTCACCTTTTTCGCCGCCCACCGCATCTCGTCGGCCTGGGCCACCGTCATCGCCGGAGGCTTCTCGCAAAGCACATGGCACCCGGCCTCTAACGCCTGCATCACGTGCGCATAGTGCAGAATATTGGGCGAACATACGCTGACGATCTCCGGCTTCGTCTCACGCAACATCTGCCCGACATCGTCATACGCCGCCGGAATGCCGAGCTTAGCCGCAAACGTCCTGGTACGCGGCAGGTCACGCCCGCAGGCCGCCACCAAAGCCAGAGAAGGATTCGTGGCATAGTAAGCCGCGTGAACGTTCTCCGCGATTTGCCCCGGCCCGATGATGGCGACTCGCATGGGGGGCGTGGGGTTGGGACTGGTCATGGGGGCTCCGTTGGGTGGCCAGGCTGAAAGCAAATCACATCGCAAACGCGGGGGAATGTAAACCGCAGAGTTGTTCAGGCTGCGGAGGATGCAAGGCCTTAAAGAAGGTTGTCAGGAAAACGGTAGGGCGCTGAAAAATTCAGCACTTAACGCCACTTACGCACAGCGCCACTTGCAAGGCTGCCAGCGACAGGTATAATCCACAACGTTTCCGCATACCCCTTCAGTGCCGAAGTGGCGAAATTGGTAGACGCAGTTGATTCAAAATCAACCGTAGAAATACGTGCCGGTTCGAGTCCGGCCTTCGGCACCATTAGTACTTCCTAGACCATCCGAGAAAGTCCGATTATCCCTTAAAAATCAATGCTTGAAGCGATTTTTACGTCCTGAGTCGTCCGAGATAGTCCGTTGAAATCCGGGGGGCACTGGGGGCATAATTGGGGGCATCTTAACTTCGATTAGAAATGTGCCCCCAAATGAAGCTCAACACCAGGCAGGTAGAGACCGCAAAGCCCAAAGACAAAAACTATAAAATGGCCGACGGCGGCGGTTTGTATCTTGAGGTTTCGGCCAAGGGGTCTAAATACTGGCGCATGAAATACAGACGTCCTTCTGACAAAAAAGAGGATCGCCTGGCATTTGGTGTTTGGCCGACCGTGACGCTTGCAGAAGCAAGGGTAAAACGTGATGAAGCCAAAAAGCTATTAGTTCAGGGCATCGACCCAAAAGCCGAACAGAAGGAAGCTCAGGCCGAGAACGCCGGGGCATATACTTTCGAAACCATCTCCCGAGAATGGCATGCCAGTAACAAACGCTGGAGTGAAGACCATCGCTCGCGCGTTCTTCGTTATCTTGAGCTGTACATCTTCCCTTATATTGGTTCATCTGATATTCGTCAGCTCAAAACCAGCCAGCTATTAGCCCCGATTAAAAAAGTTGATGCCAGTGGTAAGCATGACGTTGCACAGCGCCTTCAACAGCGCGTCACGGCCATAATGCGTTACGCCGTACAGAACGATTACATCGACTCAAATCCGGCCAGTGACATGGCCGGTGCGTTATCGACAACCAAAGCGCGACATTACCCCGCTTTACCCTCCAGCCGGTTCCCTGAGTTTCTTGCTCGTCTTGCTACATATCGTGGCCGGATGATGACACGGATCGCGGTCGAGCTTTCACTGCTGACTTTTGTTCGCTCTAGCGAAATGCGTTTTGCTCGATGGGATGAGTTTGATTTTGAAAAGGCTCTCTGGCGCATACCGGCGAAGCGAGAAGAGATAAAAGGCGTGCGTTACTCGTACCGTGGCATGAAGATGAAAGAGGAACATATAGTTCCACTTAGCCGACAAGCTATGGTGTTGTTAGAGCAGCTCAAACAAATCAGTGGTGATAAAGAATTGCTCTTTCCGGGAGATCACGACGTAACGAAGGTCATGAGTGAAAATACTGTAAATAGTGCTTTAAGAACGATGGGCTACGATACGAAAACTGAGGTATGTGGGCATGGGTTCAGAACTATGGCGCGTGGTGCGCTAGGTGAGTCAGGCTTATGGAGTGATGATGCGATAGAACGCCAACTAAGCCATTCAGAGCGCAATAATGTACGTGCGGCGTATATTCATACTTCTGAACATTTGGATGAACGCCGTTTGATGGTGCAATGGTGGGCTGATTACCTTGAAATTAATAGACTTAGATCGGTAACTCCGTTTGATTTCGCAAAAGGTAAGGATGGTTAGCTATAAATTAATCAAGTGTTGGTATTATTCACATCGAATAATACATTATCACTTTAAGTATTGATTTTGGTGTTGCTCATGGTTTCTATAGTTTTTGATTGTTTGAAGTAATTGGTGTAATTTTTCTGTGGAAAAGCTCTCAAGTTTGGATGTTAAGTATTGAGTTATATCATTCAATACATTAGGTGTTTTTACTTTGAGATAAGTTAGTACTTTATTTACATGCGGCAGTTAATAATTTAAAGGGATTATATGGCTAGATTAGATGAGGTTTTCAAAAAATCAGGTGTTCCAAGTTACACATTCGTTGAACCTGCCGAATATATGAGGGTTAAATCTGGTCTCCAGGTTCCTGGGCGAGGAATGATAATTGAGGGGCCGTCCGGTATCGGAAAAACATCATGTATTAAAAGAGCTCTCGAAGAATTGAATCTATCCGTTTTATTGCTTTCAGCTAGGAAATCTGAAGATGTAGATTTAATAAAAGAACTACCCAAAATGGATGGTGTTGGGACTGTAATTATTGATGACTTCCATCGACTTGATGAAGAGGGTCGGAGAAGGTTGAGTGATTATCTTAAGATATTAGCTGATGAAGAGGATGAGTCATCGAAAATAGTTTTGATTGGTATAAATAGAGCAGGGCAAACACTTGTTGAATATGCTCCTGATTTATTGCACCGAGTTGAAGTAATTCGAGTAGGAAGAACAAACCAAGAGCGAATTAGAGGTCTTATATCGCTAGGTGAAGAAACGCTTAATTGTAGAATTTCAATTGCCGATGAAATCTCAGAAGAGGCTGAAGGCAGTTTTGCAATGGCCCAAATATTATGTGGTGAGGCTTGCTTACAAGCTGGGTTAATTAATACACATGAAGGTGATGAGCCCTTAACAATTAATATAAGTTTGCCATCTATTCGAGAGAAGGTATTAGAAGAGCTTTCGCCGAGATTTTTCCCTCTGGCTCGAGAGTTCGCAACAGGTAAAAAACTTAGAAGGGAAGGGCGTGCACCTTATCTTCATCTTCTTTTATGGCTTTCTAAAACCCTCGAGGGGGTTCTTGACACTAGGGAAGCGGTTGCTAATAATGCTGAAATGAAGGCTAGCGTTTTGCAAGTGATTGAAAAAGGCCATTTATCAGCTTTAATTGATAGCAGTGAAAGTATAAAAAATTTAATTCATTATGAGAATAAAACCAGCCTTCTTACAATTGAAGATCCGAAGTTTTTATATTTCATTAGACATCTTATTTGGAATAAGTTTTCTAGGCAGGTTGGATATTCTGGGATAACATTTAGAGGGGAGTATGATTTTGCTCTTTCATTTGCAGGGCAAGATAGGGAAATTGCAGAATCTTTGTTTACTGAATTGCAATCCAGGGAAGTCTCTGTTTTTTATGATAAAAATGAACAGCATCGTATTCTCGCCAATGACGTTGAAGAATACTTGGCACCAATTTACAGAAGCTCTTCATTATTTGTAATTGTTCTATATAGCCAGCATTACCCTGCTAAAATATGGACGAAATTTGAGTCGGATAATTTTAAGCAACGATTTGGTGATAATTGTGTGATTCCTATTTGGTTTGATAATTCTCTTCCTGGTATGTTAGATGAAACCAGAAAGGTTGGAGGGATAACACTCCAAACGTCTGGTGATATCGCTAATCAAGTTAAAAGTATATCAGATGTAGTGTGTGCGAAACTTACGGAATTGAGGCAGGCTGAATGTCATGTGGCTTGAATTTACGTTGCGTTCATTCGTGGTTATTTATCGTCATGACTGTTGCTTCATGAATGGTTTTTTAATTTTAATGTAAAAGCATTTTAGCCGTGCCAGTTATGGTGCGGCGTTACTCTTTATGTTTTTGTACTCCTAATAATCATCTCATCTGAACTAGATGTAAGTATGCTCTTTTTTACTAAAACCCTCTAGGTTTGTTTGGTTGTTTTTATGCCGTCGGTTATCTCAGAAAAATAAAAGACACCGGACGCGCAATGCCCTCCTCGCCATGCCTACCCGCTTTAATGCAACATTAGGAGTTAAAATGTAAATCGGTCGCTCATGTGAAGCGACTTTTTTATATCCTTGCCTCACGCTTTTGGTGCACCACACAGCGGGTAAAACCTAGATCACGAAGAGATATCCTCAGCCATCACTCAACGTCACAACGTCGGCTCAGACAATTAAAAAATAAAATTAATAAATGTCCCGGCGCGCAATGCTCTCCCCGCCACGCCTGCCCGCTTTAGGGGGCGGTTTTAATGCAGGTGCATGAAGGGGCTCAGGCCGCGCCAGCACTGGTGCGGCGAGGTGTGAAAAAATACAGGGAATAAATGCAAAACCATGCAGCGTATGCATGCATGGTTATTTTTATTTCTAACTGAATACCACGTCCTATGGACGTGGTTATCGGCTTTTTGGCTCTGCCAGTAATGCTACTCATGGGAAAATCCGAATCCGTT
>NZ_FXAS01000080.1:0-4014 GCF_900177785.1 Cedecea sp. NFIX57
GATATGCTGCGGGAGACCATCGGGGAGGAAAACACCCTGAAGCTGGTCCGCCACTTCGGGGGCGATAACTCGCTCAATATCCCTCGCTGCGCCGCGGCCCTGCGCGAGTACCGCAACCAGTGCTTTCTGGCTGAAGTGGATACGCTGGTGCATCAGGGCGAGTCCCTGCGCATGGCGTTAACGCTGCTGGGGCCGAAATACGGGATTGCCAATACCCGTGCCTGGGAACTCCTCTCCCGGCGAAGAGCGCCGCCGCCCCCTCCGGCGTCGCAACCCTCCCTCTTCTGAATTAAACCGCTTCGCCCCCGCAACATGTCCCGCACCGGGGGCGCGTTCACAATAACCCTCACAACATCTGTGAGGGTTATTTTTTATGGAATCTTTCCACTTTGGCGAGCATAGCGAGGCCCGCCTGCAGGGGGTACACCCTGACCTGGTGAAAGTGATCCGCCTGGCGCTGGTGCTTTCCCCCGTTGACTTCGCTGTCACTGAAGGACTGCGCTCCGTTGCCCGCGAAAAAGAGATGGTGGCCGAAGGCCACAGCGAGACGATGCACAGCCGCCATCTGACCGGGCATGCTGTGGACGTAGTGGCTTACGCTAGCGGCCAGGTGTCCTGGACGTGGTCCCTGTATGCCGCCATCGCGCAGGCGGTTAAGCAGGCCTCCGGCCAGCTGGCCATTCCCGTTGAATGGGGCGGCGACTGGCACACCCTGAAGGACGGGGCGCACTTCCAGCTCCCGTTTGCGGAGTATCCGGCATGAATTCACAGAACCATGGTCAACCCCTATCACAGGGGCTGAAAGTGACGGCCGCGCTCGGGTTTATTTTTCTGGTGATCCTTGCCCCGTTTTTGTTCTGGGCCTTGTTTTTCACCCTGTGGAACTGGTGGGCAGCTTACGCGGGCTGGAGCATGATTATCCCCGTTGGCTGGAAATCCGTTGTGTCAGCGGTAGTGATTTGCTGGTTTCTCCGCTGGGTTATTGGTCGCCGGTCAGCATGAAAACTCAGGAGACTTTTGAAATGGCATGGTTTGATCGCCTGACTGAGCTGTTCAGTAACCCCCATGGCCGGTTGTCCAGTACCGAAGTGGCCACCGTGACGGCGCTGGCTGTCAGTTCGCTGGCCGTGCTGGCCTGTGTGGTGCTGAACCGCCAGCCGGATACAGTGCTGGGGTTGTATCTCGGGGCCTGGGTCACCCACGCCGGTGTGCAGGGCCATCAGCGGCTCAAAAACCAGACTCCGCCACCGGATGGAGGCAATGAAAATGCCCGTTAAATGGCTGTTAACCCGTCTGCTGCCTGGCGTATTGCTGTGTGCCCTGCTGGGCGGCGGGGCCTGGTGGCTTCACCATCAGGGCTATGCCTCAGGATTCAACAAGGCCAAAGCGGCGGGTGATACCGCTCTTGCGAATGAGAAGAAAGCCCGCGCGGATGAGCGGCAAAAGCTGGCCGAAAAAGGCCAGCAGGCGCTACTGGATGTCCGGGAGCGCGAGCACCAGGAGCAGGACCGGGCCGATGCGCTGGCAGCCCGGCTCGCGGCCCAGGAGCAACAGCTACAGCAGGCGCAGCAGTTGCTGAGCCTCAACATTCAGAAGGCGGTCAGCGATGACAATCAGGTATCCCGGCAGGGTTCTCAGTGCGATTTTAACGGGCTTGGCCCTCACAGCCTGCAGCTCTACGAGCAGGCCCTCGGATACACCGGTGGTGGTGACCCCGGCCCCGGTGATACAGGAGGCCATTAAGCCCCCACGCGACATGGTGACTGTCGCCCCGATGCCTCCGGCCCCTTCAGCGTATGCCGGAGGGAGAAAGAGTCTGCCGCCGGACGTGTTACTGCGCCATGCCTCAGACTACGGCGCATGGTGCCAGACGAACGCCGCAAAGCTGCGGGCCCTGGCGATTTTTTTCTGGCCGGAAAGGCCATAAGGACCAGAAATGGAAATCTCTAACACCGTCATTCAGGGGGCCATCACGCTGCTGTTCAGCGTGGTGTCCTTCGGACTCAGTATCTGGGTCCGCAATCTGACCGCCACCATTGAAAAATTGCGCGATGGCCAGGCAGAAATGCACCTGCTGTTTCAGCTCAAGACCGATGCTGCCCGCGACCACGCGCAGGTTCTGCAGATTTTTACGGATATCAAGCTCTCGATGGAACGCATCAACGAGCGCATGGACCGTCTGATTGACGGGAACGGGGGCCACTGATGGCGCACCCGAAGGTCCTGAGGGATGCCGTGCGTCGGGATTATATCGGCCAGGGCATTGCCCCCGAGGTGCTGGGGCCGATGCACGGTGTCAGCGTGGCGACGGTGGTCCGCTGGCGGCGCGATGCGCGGGAGAACGGCGACGACTGGGACAAACTGCGGGCCGTTCGCCGCCTGACCTCCGGCGTGGCGGAAGATATTCCCCGCGCCCTGGTGGTGGAGTATCTGGAGCATAACCAGTACGCCATTGAGCGGTTGCGCACCGCCCGTGAAAGTCCGGATGGGCTGAAGATGCCCCCGGAGGATTACGCGAATCTGCTGGTTAAGCTGCAGGACGGCTTTAACAAGATGATGGCCGCCAGTCGGCGCATTCTGCCCGAGACCGACCGTCTGATGGTGGCGGCGGGCGTGATGGAAGATTTCGCGGCGTTTCTCAGTGAGAAGCACCCGGCCCTGATGGCGGGCTTTATGGATGTGCTGCCCGCCTTTCAACAAATTGTGGAGAAGAAATATGGCTGAAGTCATCAAACACGTTAAGCAGTTTATTACGCTCACCGAGCGCAATAGCGTGCGGGCAGACAGCATTGTTCGGGTATTCGCCCAGAGCGATTACCTGATGGTGCAGACCAGTGATGGTGAGATTTATCAGGCTGACAGGGGTTATGGCCAGTCGGTCTGGCAGACAAAATCGGCACTGCTGGAACAGATCGAAGCGGCGCTGGAAATCCAGCAGGCAAAAGGGGATCACCATGTCGAATAAGCAGTCGGAAAAGCAGAGCGCAGTGTCGCGTCAGGCACGGGTTAACAAAGTGATCGACCTGCTGCAGGAGGCCTATTCAGAAGAGGATATGCATTTTCTGGGCAGGGATTTATGGCTGGTTATGCAAGTGATATGTGGCCCCGTCAGGGCCACTGCAATCGTCAGAAATGAGGAAGCTGTGTAGTCCATTCTTTATCGCCGCCGGTATCCAGCATTGCCGTCAGCTCTGAATAGACAACCCGAAGAGCTTCTCCGACATCAGGGTATCCAGCTGAGGATTTGAGTGACATAAGCCCTTTTGGGGCGTGCAGAGCACTTGAAATGATATCACTGGTCATCCTGGCAAGTTCTATTTTCTGCTCAATGGTCAGTTTTACGTTATCGGACATATAAAGCCCCTCTATTTAATGGGTGATTGTTGGCAGCTACATCCTGGCACAGAGGGACGTTATTTTTAAGAGGTTGACTTCGTGGCATCAAAATCTTCACTCAAAGCCTTTCGCGAGAAAGTCGCCCTCATCCAGATGGAGCTGCGCGATCGCATTGAAAGCGAGAGTGCCGGTCTCGACGCCAGCCCGGAGGCGGTGCAGTCGCGCCGGGCACAGGTCTTTGACCCGGTGACCGGGTTTCGTTTCTTCGTCAACACCTACTTTCCCCACCACGTCAAACACGCTGCGACCAGCGAGCTGCACGAGTATCTCTATGACCGTCTGCCGCAGGTGGTGGCGAGCCCCGACAGTGAGAACGAAGTCATTGCCGCCCCGCGCGGCGAGGCCAAAACCACGCTGGGCCAGCAGCTCTTCGACCTCTGGTGTGTCGTCCGCGAGCTGAAGAAGTTCATCATCATTGCGTTTGATACCACTGAGCAGGCAGCGGAATCACTGGAAGTCATCAAGGCGGAACTGGAGTTTAACGCGGGCCTGTCGCTGGATTTTCCACAAGCCTGTGGGCAGAGCCGCGTCTGGCGTATCGGCTGTATCCTCACCGCCACCGGCATCAAGATTGAGGCCGCCGGTCAGGGTAAAAGCCTGCGTGGCCGCAAGCACGGG